>USKV01000260.1 GCA_900555355.1 uncultured Collinsella sp. | reverse complement strand
CCCCCGCCGCAACCACACGCTGCGTCCAAGCCGGCATGGCGGCTTGTTCGGTCTGCAAGGCAGGCTCGTTCTGTGCAATCTGCTCATGCTGCATCAGCGACAACTCGCCGCACCCGGCAAAGCCCTCAACTTCGTCGAGTTCATCCGCCAGATTCACGCCGTGCACGTATCCCATATCTACAGCCGGGGAGTCGCCAGCATGCTGTGCCGGCCCTCCAGCGTCATCGTATACAAGGGGGTTCCGGGGGCGCCGACCATGCTCGGCTTCCGCTTTTCCATAATCATCAACACGCGGGCCTCTTGTAGCGCGAGGCGCCCCGGGTTCCCTATCAACAAAAGCATCGGGCTCAATCGTCATGCGCCGATCGGAATCAACCGCTCCCTCGCCCGCGCGCCCGTTGCCGCATATACTGTGCGCAGCGATGACCTCGGTCGCCCCCGCGCGAAACAGCCCTTCGATATCCGACGGGTCGAGCGTCTCGATCAACACGACGACGCGACTCACACGGCCCTCGGCCGTCAGGCGTGCAACGGTCTTCCGCACGTCTTCGGTATCGAACAGAGATGCCGCGATGATGGCGGCACCGCGGCGCGAGGGAAACGCCCGCGCCATGGATACCAGCCCGTCCAGATCCCCCACGCGAAGCACCTGTGCGCCCACATCGCGACCCTCGACTTCCTGCTGTAGCAGCCCGTAATCGCCGCACGCGCAGCACGCAAGCCAGATCGCCTTCATCACTTGTCGCCTCCGCTCTTTTTGCCGCGCGCCGTGGCGGGAATCGTCAAGCTGACCGTTCCCTTGCCCGAGGCTCCCAGCAGTTCCTTGACGTCTTCGGGGTCAGCCGCCAGCGTCACCCATTCGATCTTGCCCTCGCGCGTGGCACCGGAATCCTCACTGGTATCGATCACGTACGCGCCGCACAGTCGATCGGTTACGCCGTCTTTTTGCACATACACATCCACGTAGCTGCCCACGCCCGTGGCGCCGCCGACCGAGTGCTCGGCATCGACCGCCACCGAAACGGCGACTTTGCCCTTAGGCACCTCGAGCTTGTGGCTCTCGGCCTTGGTGTAGACATTGCAGATCACGGCGTTTTTGGGAATACGCGAAGTCGTCACGTCGCCGCGCACCTGGCGCAGCTCGGTCGCCGCGTCACGCGGCAGCAGACTCGTCAGCCATTCTTGGGTTATGACATTGGTCTCATCGAGGGTCTCGCCCACATCGATATCGCGCACCGCGACGCACACCTCAACGCGGTCGCCGCCGTATTTTGCCAAAGTCTCGGCCTGGGCCTGCTCAGCTTGCGAGCGGATCGACGAGCCGTAAACCATGCAGAGCAGAGCAGCGAGCACGCCCGCGACCAGACTGATGGCGATGCGCTTGCTCTTGTTCACGGCCGCTCCTCTCATGGCAGTGCCGGGCGAATGCCCGTACCACCATTGTCTGGGCGGTCAGAGCGCAAAGCGGCGCAATCGCGATCTTGGTTTTCGATGTCAAACCAATCGCTGACCAAAAGCTGACCAGCCCGTCAAGCTCGTGGCAAGGTTTTGGCCAGCACGTCAGCAAACTGCATGTTTCGAGGCTTTTCCGCAGCAAAAAAGCCGTCTCCCGAACAGTTGGAAGACGGCTGTCATAGGAAAAATCAATTACAGATGGACATCGGGATCGAGCATTTGAGCACTCACGCGCATGGATGACGCCAGGTTTTGGAACGTCTCCAGACGCAGGCTGTCGATCTGTCCGGCATCTTCGGCCTCGCGAACGGCGCAACCCGGCTCGTGAGTGTGCGTGCAATCGCCAAACCGGCAAGCGCGCGACGCCTCGACGATCTCGGGGAAGGCACGCGCCAGACCCCGCTCATGCCCCACAAGCGGCAGGCTGCGCAGGCCCGGGGCATCGGCGATCACGCCGGCGTCGCCCGGCAGCGCCACCATCACGCGCGCGACGGTAGTGTGACGGCCCTGGTCGTCGCGTTCGCGCACACCGCCGGTCGCCAACGTATCGTGGCCCAGCAGCGCATTGAGCAGCGTCGACTTGCCGGCGCCCGACTCGCCCAAGATCATGGCACAGCTCCCAGCCGGCACGCAGGCGCGAACCTCGTCCAGGCCGAGGCCCTCGGCAGAAGACGTCACGATCACGCGCACGTCCGGACCCACCAGACGGCGCACGCGGTCCAGATCGCGCTCGAGCTCATCGGCCTCGCAGCGGTCGGCCTTGGTGAGCACCACCACCGGCTCGGCATCGCAATCGAGCGCCAACACCAGTGAGCGCGCCACGCGATCGAGCAGCACCTCGCCGGCGCCGAGCGCCTGCACGATCAGCACACTGTCAACGTTAGAGCAGAGCACCTGGCGCTCCCCGCGGGCACGGCCGCGCCAGCGCTCAAAGCTCGTACGGCGCGGCAGTACGCACTCGATGACGCCCATGTCGTGCCCGGGAGCACGGCGAACCGCCACGCGGTCGCCCACGGCGGGCAGCAAGACCTCGTCCTCGCCACGCGACTTGGCAAACCCTACGGCATGCTCGGCACGAAACGTGTCATCGTCAGTTGCCACCAGCGGAAACCCGCGGTCCAGGCGCACCACGGCACCGAGCTGCATCTGCTCGGGCTCCTCGGCCTGAGCGCAAAAGTCGTCAAATGCAGCCTGCTGAGCCGCATCGACCGGCAGG
>USKV01000259.1 GCA_900555355.1 uncultured Collinsella sp. | reverse complement strand
ACGCCCGCTGCCATACGAATACTTAAGCTTGAGCGTCACCGTGGCGCCTGTTAGTCCCTGACGGCGCAGACGGCGTCCCACTGACTCTCCCAACAGCGCAATCGCCGCCTCAATATCCCCGCGCTCAGTCAAATCTTTCGCAAAGGTGCGTTCATTGCTGACCGACTTGACCTCGCGCTCTTCATCGAGACTCGTGACTTCGGAGATTTCGAGTCCCAGCGCACGCTGGCGCATGCGTTCGCCGTTGACGCCAAAAATGGTAGCCAGTGTGGATTCCGGTGCACGTGATAGCTCGCCGAGGGTGTAGATGCGCATGCGGCGCAGTCGCTCCTCGGCCGAGCGCCCGATGCCGCTCATGGCAGATACCGGCAGCGCGGCCAAAAAGCGCTGCTCGGTTCCGGGGCGCACGATGGTCAGCCCAAACGGCTTATCCCGCTCGCTTGCGATCTTTGCGACCGTCTTGTTGCAGCCCACGCCAATGGAGCAGGTCACTCCCAGCCCTGCCACGCGGTCGCTCATACGCCGCGCAACCAGCAGCGGGTCTTCGGGCGCAAAGCGACCAGGTGTGATATCGATAAAGGCTTCGTCGATGGATACGCGCTCAACGCGCGGAGTCTCGTCGGCGAGAATCGCCATGACCTGCGCGCTCACCTCGCGGTAGCGATCAAAGTGCCCGTGCGTCCAAATGGCTTGCGGGCACAAGCGCCGCGCCTCGGCCGAGGCCATGGCGGAGTGCACGCCAAAGCGACGCGCCTCATACGAACACGTGGACACGACGCCACGCGAATCGGCGTCTCCGCCCACGATGAGCGGCTTTCCGCGCCATTCGGGATGATCGAGCATTTCCACGCTCGCAAAAAACGCATCAAGGTCCATCAGGCCCACCGCCGGACCCGTCCAGGGAGGCGGCGTGACGCCCATGGCATCCTCATAACCGTATGTATGTTCGCGTCTTTCCATGTCATGAGTATACCGCGCAGCTCATGTGGGGTGCGTGTATGTGCTTGCAAATCCCGAATTCTTGTTTAAGATATGGATTTGCCCTCGACTACACCGAAGAAGTTGGTCTCACGGACTTCACCTGCCCGCGTCGATGGCGTATTATGTTCAACTGTTTGTTTGTAGTTGCAGCCTAAAGCTGCTTGGTTGGAGGAGTTTCCTTTGGCAGTCAAGATTCGCCTTGCTCGTCACGGCGCTAAGAAGCGTCCGTACTACCGTGTCGTCGTCGCCGATTCCCGCGCCCCGCGTGACGGTCGTATCATCGAGGAGGTTGGCCGCTACAACCCGATGACCGCCCCCAAGACCATCAACCTCGACCTCGAGAAGATTGCTGACTGGCAGTCCAAGGGCGCTCAGCTCACCGACGCCGTCGCCGCTCTGGTCAAGGCCGCCAACGAGGGCGAGAAGACCGAGACCGTCGTCAAGAAGTCCAAGAAGCAGCTCGCCAAAGAGGCCGAGGCCGCTAAGGCTGCCGCTGAGGCCGCTGAGGGCGCCGAGGAGTAAATCGTGCCTGAGGTTGACGCTGCACAGCTCGAGGGTGAGGCAATGCTCTCAGATCGCATCGCCGATCTCGTCGAATATCTCGTTGTTCAGATCGTCGACGACCCGGATTCCGTGAGCCTTGAGGTCATCGATGGTGACGACGCCTCTACGATTGAGGTTTCGGTCGCCGAGGATGACGTCGCTAAGGTCATCGGCCGTCGTGGCCGTACCATCAAGGCCATTCGCACGCTCGCCCGTGCACTGGCCGCTCGCCTCGACACTGCTGTCGAGGTAGAGGTTCTGGGCTAGGACCTTGAGGTCCCAGTACAAAAACATCGCCCGTGTGGTTAAGCCGCACGGAAGGAAGGGGGAGGTCCTCGCGCAGCCGCTGCGGGGGCTTCCTTCTGTATTGGAGCCGGGTATGCGTGTCGCCTTGACGCCGCCGGCGCTCAAGCGCGACCGTTTTTGCACGGTCGTATCCGTCACCGATACGGGCGATGGCGATCTGGTCTCGTTTGAGGGCATTGACGACTTGACGGCCGCCGAGGGCATCACGGGATGCTACGTGCTGGCAAATCGTGACGACTTTGAGCTCGATTCGCTCGACGCTGCCTATACCGATCTGATGGGTCGCGAGGTGGTCGACGAGCGCTTCGGTTCGCTCGGCACGATCGTCGAGATCATGTCGACGCCCGCTAACGATGTTTGGGTTGTCGAGGGCGATCGGTACGGCGAGGTACTGATTCCCGTGATCGAGCAGGTTGTGCTCGATCTTCCCGACACAGGAACAATTTCCGTCCATGTTATGGACGGCCTGATCGATATGGACAAGTAGGGAGGACAACATGCTGATTGAGACCCTTTCGGTCTTTCCCGAGATGTTTGAGCCCGTCATGTCCACATCGATCTTGGGCCGCGCCCGCAAGGCCGGCCTTTTTGATTTTAAGGCGTATAACCTGCGCGACTGGACGCACGACCGCCATCGTACCGTCGATGACGAGCCGTACGGCGGCGGGCAGGGCATGCTCATGAAGGTCGAGCCTATCGCAGATGCCATCAAGGCCATTAGCGCAGAGGGTCCCAAGCCCACGGTTGTGTTCTTCACCCCCTGTGGCGAGCCCTTTACGCAGCATGTGGCCGAGCGCCTGCTTAAAAGCGAGCGCCTGTTGTTTTTTCCAGCAGCACGCCCACGCTGTACTCAATCAC
>USKV01000258.1 GCA_900555355.1 uncultured Collinsella sp. | reverse complement strand
TCCGAGGTGCGCTCGGAGCTCGCGAGCCAAAAGAAGCTCGATGCTCGCATGGCCGACAGCTCGCCGCTCGTAAGCCGTCTAGTTGGCGCGCTGGGCGACGATGTTGCGGGTCGTCTGGGCGATGTGCTCGAGGCGCCTCGTGAGCTTGAGGGCCTGGCTGAGCAGCTGCTCGCCGGCGATATCGATGCCCTGTTGTTCGATAACGCTGCCGCACTTGAGCGCGCCGGTCGCGCCGCCCTGGACCAGAAGAAGGCCTCGGGCGAGGCGCTGCTGGTGGCGCGCAGCGTGAGTGGCTCTGCGGCTGCTGAGGGTGCCGCCGGTACCCGTCTTGTTGATCGTCTGTCCGTGCGTGCGGGCTACGGTCCGGTCGTCGAGGCATTGCTCGGCGGCTATTACGTGGTCGATGACTTGCCTTGTGCGCTGTCCGCGCCGGTCGTTGATGGCGTGACCTATGTGACTCCCGATGGCGCACGCGTTGCCTGCGGCGGCCTGGTTCGCGTGGGGCTTGATGCCGGCGAGGCTTCGGGCGCTCTGGAGCGCAAGCGTCGTATCCGCGAGCTGGAGGGCCTGGAGCCCGATCTTGCTGCCGCGTTTGAGCATGTTTCTGATCAGGTCGTCGAGGCCAATGCGGCCGTTGAAGAGGCCCGTGCTGCCGAGGGCGATGCTGCCGGCGAGATTGCCCGCCTTGAGGGCGAGCGTCGCTCCCTGCTGTCCGAGATCGGCCGCCTGGAGCAAAGCGCCAACAATGCCGAGGTCGAGCGCGTGCGTATCTCCAAGCGCCGCGAGCAGGCCGCCGAGGCCGTTCGCGCTGCGCGTCCGCGCGTTGACGAGCTCACCCGTTCGCGCGACGAGGCCCATGCGCAGACAAGCGACCTGGGTCTCCAGATTGCCGAAGCCAACGACGAACTCGATCGCGTGCGCCGTGACGATTCCGAGGCTGCCGGCAAGCTTGCCGATGCCAAGGTGCGCCTGGCCCAGACGAGCGAGCGTCTTCGTTCTCTGAGGGGCCGCGTGCCCGACCTGGAGCATCGCCTGGAGGGCATCGACCGCCGTATCCGCGGAACACGCCAGGCCTCGCGCTCGCTTGAGCTGCTGCGCCTTCGCGTCGATCCCATGCACGAGCGCTATTCTGCCCTGTTGGAGCGCGCCTCGGACTGGGCTGCGCGCCTGCGCGATCAGGCTTCGCTCGAGGAAGCGGACTCGGCCTCGCTCAAGAAGACCATCGAGGACGCCAAGACCGAGGTCGCCCGCGCCAAAGAGAGGGTCGATGCTGCCGCCACGACGCAAAATGAGTTCAAGGTGGCGCGCGGCAAGCTCGAGGTGCAGGTCGAGGCTGCCATCAAGGCCATCACCGCTGACGGTACCACGGTGCTCGAGGAAGCGCTCATGCTGCCGGCGCCCACCGATCGCGACGCCGCCGAGCGCGAGCTTAACCAACTCGTGCGCCAGATCAACAACTTGGGCCCTGTGAACCAAGTCGCTATGGAGGAGTACGAGCAGCTCAAGCGCCGCGCCGATTACATCGAGGAGCAGCTGGCCGATCTGGAGAGCGCGCGCAAGGCGCTCACCAAGATCACCGTGGCCATCGACCGTAAGATGCGCAAGGCCTTCCTGGTGACCTTCGAGAAGGTCGATGCGAACTTCCGCGAGATCTTTGCCATGCTGTTCCCGGGTGGTCAGGCGCATCTGGAGATGACCGACCCCGAGCATCCGGCCGAGACGGGCATTGAGGTCGTGGCGCAGCCGCGCGGCAAGCGCATCACCAAGATGATGCTCATGTCGGGTGGCGAGAAGAGCCTGACGGCGCTCGCCTTGCTCTTTGCCGTGTATCGCACGCGTACGGTGCCGTTCTATGTGCTGGACGAGGTCGAGGCGGCGCTCGATGACGCCAACCTGTCCAAGCTCATCGGCGCACTCGACGTGTTGCGTTCCGATACGCAGCTCTTGGTTATCTCGCATCAGCGCCGTACTATGGAGGACGCTGACGTCCTCTACGGCGTCTCGATGCAAGCCGACGGCGTCAGTCGCGTCGTCTCGCAAAAACTCGATCGCGAAACCGGAAAGGTCGTGAATGCATAATGGGATTCTTCGATGCTCTCTCGCGCGGACTTGAGCGCAGCCGCGAGGCCCTCAACGAGGTCTTTTACTTTGGCGGCGAGGTCGACGAGGATTTTTGGGAGGACCTAGAGGACACCCTCGTCATGGGTGACATGGGTGCCGAGGTCGCCATTCAAGTCTCCGATGACCTGCGTGATGCCGCTGCCAAGAAGAACCTCAAGACCGCCCCGCAGCTCCGTCGTGCCCTGGCTGAGCAGCTTGAACAGCACTTTGTGCCCATCGAGCGCGATCCGTTCGCCGATACGCCGAGCTGCGTGCTGTTTGTCGGCATCAACGGCGCCGGCAAGACCACCACGGTCGGTAAGATTGCGAGCGCCATGGCCACCCGCGGCAAGAACGTGGTGATCGGTTCGGCCGACACCTTCCGCGCCGCCGCCATCGAGCAGCTTGATGTGTGGGGTCAGCGTGCCGGCGTACCGGTTATCAAGCGTGACCGCGGCTCCGATCCGGCAAGCGTGTGCTATGACGTGCTCGACGAGGCCGACAAGCGCGGCAGCGACCTGGTACTTATCGACACCGCCGGTCGTCTGCACACGAGCCCCGAGCTCATGCGTGAGCTCGCCAAGGTGGTCAATGTGACCCGTAAGCGCGCCGCCA
>USKV01000257.1 GCA_900555355.1 uncultured Collinsella sp. | reverse complement strand
GGCGGACGACCCCCTCGCCTATCGACCCGACCCCGCCGCAAGCCCCGCGGCCGTCGAGACCACGCAGCGCATACCCGTCGCGAGCGGCTCGCCCCAACAGCAGCCGGCTCCCGCATACGCGCCCGCTTCGCCACAGACCCCCGCTCCCAAAAAGAGCGGCATCGGGCCGCTTATCGCCGTTATCGTTGTGCTGGTGGCGATCATCATCGCCCTGGTCGTTTTCTTTGTGATCAAGCCTTTCGACAACGCCGCCACGCAGACGACTGCCGAGGTAGCTAAGCTGCACCATGACGTCGACGACGATGACCTAAAGCCTCTCGGCGATCCCAACAGCCTGTACGACGATGATGACGATGACGATGACGACGAGGATGGCGGCGAAGCAACGCTCTCCGAGCAGAATCTCTACCGCCGACTGAGCGAATACTACGACCTGCTCGAAGACCTCGACAACTACGTCCGTGGCTGCGCGCAGAACTTCAACGGCAGTTATCTGGAAGAGGATCGAACCGCCCGTCAAAATCTCGCCGACGTCGCCGAGCGCACAGAGGGCACCATCGAGCAGTATTACGACATCGTCGAGGACCTGGACGTCCCGACGAGCTCTAAGAACTACAGTTCCTGGAAAGACATCGTTGCCCTGTATGACGACCTGGATCACCGCATTGACGCAATCTGTGATGCCTGGGAGATCAGCCTGAAATACACCAAGCCTGCGGATCACAAGAATGAGATCGTGGCGCCGCTGTCGCGCGACAACGTGGCGGGCACCAATGACAATAAGTACCGCCTAGACTTTGAGGAGCGCTACCCCGGCGCCAAACCCGTCGAAGTGAACTAGCGCTTTGTCGTTCCCGAGCCGGCAGTTAGGGACGTTCCTAAACTGCCGGCAGAAAAGGAACGTCCCTACCTGCCGGATAAAATACGAGCGAGGATTTTGAGGTCCTCGCTCGTTTTTGTTTTAGGTGATGTTTCGACCGTGCGGCTACTTGTCGGCAGCGGTCTTTTTGGTAGTCGACTTCTTGGCCGTCGTCTTTTTGGCGGTCGTCTTCTTGGCAGCAGTCTTCTTTGCCGCCGTCGTCTTCTTGGCCGTGCTCGCCTTGGTCGTGGTCTTGCGACCGCGGGTGGGCTTCTTCTCCTTGGTCGGGCAGTCCATGTTCACGCAGATGCGCCACGGGCCGCGCGCCGTGTTGACCACCACGATGGGGGCGCCGCACTCGGGGCAGGTCTCACCCGTCGCCTCGAGCTTACCGCGCGCCGGCAGAGGATAGCTCACGCCGCAGTCATCGTAGTTGGTGCAGCGGATAAAGCGCTTGCCGCTCTTCTCGCTCTTGTGCGCGATCAGGTCGCCATGGCGTCCGGCCTCGGCACACACCTTGCACTCGCCCACCTTAAGGTCGGGCTCGTAGTTGGTGGGGCACGTGGGGTTCACGCAAATCTCGAAGGCCTTCTGGCGGAACGGCTGACACTTAATGCGCGGCGCACCGCACTCGGGACACACGGCGGCCTCGCCCTCGAGCGGGCTCACCTTGACGCCGCTCGGCACCGGATAGGTCACGTCGCAGTCGGGCCAGCCCATGCAGCCGATAAAGCTGCCACGGGTCTTGGCGCTCGTCTTCATAACCAGGTCCTTGCCGCACTTGGGGCAGGCGCCCACGCGCGCATCGGCCGTGACGGCGTCGCTGATGGCGTCGCCCAGCTCCTGCGTATGCTTGAGCAGCTCGTCGAGCACGCCGGCCAGCAGCGCGCGCGAGTGCGTCACGACATGCTCTTCGGTATCCTCGCCGCGCTCCACACGGGTCATGTCGCCATCGAGCTCGCTGGTCATATCGGGGCTCGTGATGCGCGGGGCAAACTGCGTCAGCGCATCGATGATGGCGATGCCCAGCTGACTCGGCTCCACGGGATCGTTTTTGAGATAGCGCACGGCGTACAGGCGCTCGATGATGCTCGCGCGCGTGGACTTGGTGCCCAGGCCGCGCTTTTCCATCTCCTGCACGAGCTTGCCCTGGCTGTAGCGCGCGGGCGGCTCGGTCTGCTTGGCCTCGAGCTTAATGTCGAACACGTCGACCGTATCGCCCTGCTCCAGCGGCGGCATCTGCTCGTCGCGCTTGAGTCCATACGGATACGCCTCGCGGAAACCCGGGGTCACGAGCACATCGCCCGAAGCCACGAACGGCTCGCCGTTCACGTCGAGCTCGAGCTTGGTGTTCTCGATGGTCGCGGGACCCATAAGCGTCGCCAGGAAGCGACGGGCGATGAGGTCGTAGAGCTTGCGCTGGCCGCCGTCGAGCGTGGACGGATCGCCCTCGCCCGTGGGGTAGATAGGCGGGTGGTCGGTGGTCTCGACCTTGCCGCGCGTGGGCTTCATGGGGCCGGCGAGCACCTTTTTGCACACGGGCGCCAGCGCCGGGTTGATCTTTGCCAGGTCGCTCACCACGGCGCCCAGATCGAGCGTCGCGGGGTACACGGTGTTGTCGACACGCGGGTAGCTGATGAGGCCCGCCATGTAGAGGGACTCGGCGATGCGCATGGTGCGCGCCGGCGAAAGACCCTCCGCCGATGCCGCGGCCATGAGGCTGGTGGTGTTGAACGGCACGGGCGGCTGCTGCTTGCGCGTGCGCTTCTCCACCGCCGCCACCGTGGCGCTTGCCGCGCCCGAAACGGCGGCCATGGCCGCCTTCGCCGCCGCCTCCTCCTTGAAGCGGGCCGTGGAGTGCG
>USKV01000256.1 GCA_900555355.1 uncultured Collinsella sp. | reverse complement strand
GCTCGTAGGTGGGATACATGCGATTGACCAGGCCGCCCGGGGCATAGTCCGCCTCGATTTCCTCGCGGCTCGGCATCTTAAGGACCGGAAGCTCATCCGCATCAACGCGATCATCGGCCCGATCGGCCTTGAGTACGTCGGCGCGGGCGGCGCTGAGAGAGAAGATGGAACCGGGGTTCTGCCCCGCCAAGAACGAGAAGATGGGACGATAGGACCAGGGTACGTCGGGGTGCATGTCGGCCAGGCGTGCCATTAAGCCCTGAGGCAAGTCGGTGAGCGCCACGAGCAACACGCGCCACACACCACACAGGGCGTCGACATCGGCGTTGGCGCGGTGCGACACCGAGTCGCAGCCAAACAGGTCGGCCATGAAAGACAGCTTATGCGAGGCCAGGCGCGGAAGCGCGATGCGCGACAGCGCCAGCGAATCGATCCAGATGTCGCTGACGTTGACACCGCCCTTGACCGACTCGATAAACGAACGATCGAAGGTGGCGTTATGCGCGATCACCGGGCAGCCGCCGACAAAATCGGCGAGAGCGGCCACGGCATCGACGGCCGATGGGGCATCCACCACATCGGCGTTTGTAATGCTCGTGAGCTCGGTAATTTCGGCGGGAATCAGCTGCTTGGGATGCACGAAGGTATCGAAACGGTCGACGATCTCGCGGCCCGAAAGACGGGCCGCCGAGATCTCGATCAGCTCGTTGTCCTGCACCGAAAGACCTGTGGTCTCGGTATCGAGGACAATTACATCTTCCTCGATAAGACCGAAGGACTGCGTTTTGGCGCGTTCGGCAAGCGTGGCATAGGAGTCGATGACAAACTGCGGCGTTCCTGACGAAACCGCGTCCTCGATTAGCATGCAATGCCCGCTCGACGAAGACCCATACGGATCAGGCTGTCACAGACCTGCGGGAACGTCATGTCGTCGGTGTGGCGGATCTCATCCGGATACAGCGACGTATCGGTCATGCCGGGAATGGTATTGGTCTCGAGGATAACGGGGCCGTCGTCGGTCACGATAAAATCGCTGCGCGAGATACCCAGGCAACCGAGGGCCTTGTGAGCGGCGCAGGCAAGCTCCTGAGCGCGAGCATAATTCTCGGGTGAAATCTGCGCCGGAATGCGATGGATGTCCGTAGGGTCGACATACTTCACGTCCAGATCGTAGAACTCGCAGTCCTCGGGCTTACGAATCTCGACAATCGGCAGAGCGCGCACGTCATCTTCGCCGTATACGCCGACGGTGATCTCGGTACCCTCGATGCACTTCTCGACCAGCACTTTGTCGCCGTACTCAAACGCCTTGGCGATAGCCGCGGGCAGCTCGGAGGGCTCATGGACCAGGGAAATGCCATAGCTGGAACCGTTGACGGCCGGCTTTACAAAGCAGCGCTCGCCACAAACCTCGACGATATGATCGATATCGACTTCATCGCCCACTTCGAGCGCAAGGCCGGGGGCAACGGGAATGCCCGCCTTGGCATACAGGAGCTTCGAGACCTCCTTGTCGGCACCGCAGGCGCTGGCAAGCACGCCCGAGGCCGTGTAGGGGATACCCAGGGTCTCCATGGCACCCTGCATGGCACCATCCTCACCGCCGGCGCCGTGCATGGCGATAAACGCCACGTCAAAGCCGCCAGTCGCCATGGTTACCATAAAATCATCGGCAGCCGTGTCAAGTAGCTCCACCGAAGTGTAGCCGGCCTCCTTCAAGGCCACCACGACGTTCTTTCCCGAATTGAGCGAGATCTCACGCTCAGCGGAATGACCGCCCGCCAAGACCGCTACGTGCATGTTCTCTAGGCTTTTACCCGGCATGGGCAGACTCCTCCTCTATAATTTCTGCAGCTGATACCATATTGTAGCGATACCCTCTACGTTTCCCCAAAATCGAAAGGCTTCCATGAATCCCAGGACTAAATCTCAGGACATTCGCGACTTGAGCCAAAACGATATTCGCGAGCTCGTGGCCGAACTTGGCCAGCCCGCCTTCCGCGCGAAGCAGCTCATCGAATGGGTCTTCGAGAAGAACGTTTGTTCGTTCGACGATATGACCAACCTTCCTAAGGCTTTCCGCGAGCAGCTTAAAGAGGCTTTTGCCTTTGACACGCCGACTGAACTAACCAAGCAGGTTTCCAAAGATGGCTCTCGCAAGTATTTGCTCGAGTACCACGACGGCGTTTCCGTCGAGACTGTCGGCATGCCCCGTCGTAACAAGCTTTCCGTCTGCGTTTCCACCCAAGCTGGCTGTGGCATGGGCTGCGCCTTTTGCGCTACCGGTCTCAACGGCCTCAAGCGCTCTCTGACCGCTCAGGAAATCGTCGACCAGGTGTTGCACGTCTCGAATGATTTTGGCGAGCGCGCCACAAGCGTCGTTTTCATGGGTCAGGGCGAGCCCTTTGCTAACTATGACGAGGTTCTCAAGGCACTGTGCATCCTCAACGACCCCGACGGTATCGGCATTGGAGCCCGTCACCTTACTGTCTCTACCAGCGGTGTTATTCCCGGTATTCGCAAGTTTGCCGACATTCCCGAGCAGTTTACGCTCGCCGTGTCGCTGCACTCCGCCATCCAGTCCACGCGCAACAAGATTATGCCTGGCGTCAAAAAGTACACGCTTCTGCGCCTTCACGAGGCGCTGCAGCTCTACACCGAGAAAACTGGGCGCCGCCCGACCTATGAGTATGCCATGATTGAAGGCGTCAACGATACGAATC
>USKV01000255.1 GCA_900555355.1 uncultured Collinsella sp. | reverse complement strand
CGCCATGGCGTCGACGTCGCCGGCTTCCAATGCGCGGGAAAGCTCAGCGTAGCTTGCATATTGGCTCAGATGCCATGTGTCGTAGTCAATGTTGCCGCTCTTGGCATCCTGCTGCTGGGGGATGCCGTCCGAAAGCCCCAGCTCCAAAAACTTCGCGGCAAGTTGAGGTGCAGCGTTTGTTCCGGATACCGTGCCAATTGTTCCGCCCTTAAGCTGGGAGAAGGATTGAATGAGCGATGTATTTTCGACAACAAGAATTACCGAGTCGGTGTAATAGGCGGCAGAGAAGTCAAACAGCTTTTTGCGTTCGTTGCTTATCGAGTAGCACGCGATCAGGCAATCGACTTTTCCCGACGAGAGCATTTCTTCGCGTGTCTCGGGCGTTACGGATATAAACGAACAGCCTCCATAGCCAAGACGGCTTGCCAACTCGTTGGCGAGGTCGATTTCGAATCCGTAGTATTTGCCGTTGTTGGGATTACGCTCGCTAAACCCGACGATATCCGAGCGGACGCCTACGTTCAGCCTGGCCTTGCCGGACATGCCGGAATGACTGTTCGAGCAGGCTGGCAGTACCACAGCTGCCAGTGTGGCTCCGGCTGCCGAGATTGCCAACCGGCAGGCCTTTCGGCGTGTGACTGAATGGTCCATTTGCATTCCTCACGACGAATGTTCAGTCCTTTAATGATACGGACGGGCAAGTATGGAACAGCCGCGAAGCGGCGGGTAAACGCAGGGTTGAGGTGGAGGGCAATCCTGACGGGATTTGGTGCTTTACCGCTAAATGGATGCCCTCATTCTGCAATGGGCGGTGGGTCTTGTCGCATATGGGACAATAGCGGACGGTTGGGTGCTGGCATAAACGGCGCTCACGTATTCGTTTTGCTTGCTAAGGAGTACCCATGGGCGTCGTCGATCCCTTTTCTGTTGCTCGGGCCGCGGGGCTTGAGCTGACCGGGACGTCCGAGGGGCTCACGCTCACCGACGGCTCGATGGAGCTGCGTGCCGATTTTGCCCGCATGCTGCCACGACTCAAGCAAGGCCGTCTGCAGCAAGAGCTGCTGGTAAAGGCTGCGCGCACAAAAGGCATCGAGAGCCCATGGGCGATTGATGCCACGGCAGGCTTTGGCGAGGATTCGCTGCTGCTGGCGGCCGCGGGCTTTACCGTCGATCTGTACGAGCAGGATTGCGTGATCGCGGCGCTGCTCCAGGATGCCCTGGATCGCGCGGCAGATGATCCGGCACTTGCGACAGCTGTGGCGCGCATGCGCTTACATGCCGGCGAGGACAGCATTGCCGGCCTTCGCCATACAGCTGAGCTGATCGAGCAGGGCGAGCTCGCCGCTCCCGACGTGGTGTATCTGGACCCCATGTTTCCCGGGCGCACCAAGAGCGCGGCGGTGAAAAAGAAGTTCCAACTCTTGCATCATCTGGAACAGCCGTGTGCCGATGAGGAGGCGCTGGTCGAAGCCGCGCTTGCGGTGCACCCGCGCAAGGTCGTTATCAAGCGGCCGGTGAAGGGGCCACTGCTTGCCGGCGTTAAGCCGAGCTATCAACTTGCGGGCAAAGCCGTTCGCTACGATGTGTTGGTGCCGCCGCGCTCGTAGCTTGCGTGCGATTACCGGGGCTTCGCTAGTGCCGTGCCGATGCGGGGTCTATTTCCAAGGGTGCGACGTCAGGTGCCAGCCGCCGCAGTATTCGCATTTGTAGCAGGCCAGCCCGCGGCGTCCGCGGTTTTCGCAGTCGGCCATAACGGCTTCGGCCTCGGCGCGCGTGTCGTAACGGTTTTTGCGCTCGCACGACTTGTAGCGCCAGGCTTCATCGCGCTCGGCGTCTAGGGCGTCGCGGCGCTCGTCCTCGAGCGCAAACAGGTCGCTCATATCGCCGCCCGTGGCAGCGCCTAAAAACTCGCTTTTGGCTTTTGACCAAGCGGCTCGCTTTTTGCTCCCCATCTGCTTCGTGCCCCTCTCCAAACGCTGGTATCATTGCCCAATCAAAGTGATACCAATAAACGTGAGGTCGCCGCGTGATGATCAGAAAAACCCTCGATACCGACATTCCCGCCGTCATGGCTATTTATGACGCGGCCCGCGCCTTTATGCGCGCGCATGGCAACGCCACGCAGTGGCCCGAGGGCACGCCTTCGGCCGAGCAGCTGGCTGCCGATATCGCTGCCGGTGGCAGCTATGTGTGCGAAGTCGACGGCCGCGTGGTGGCGACGTTTGCCTTTTTACCGGGCCCGGACGAGTGCTATGACGTCATTGAGGACGGTCAATGGCGTAGCGACACTCCGTACGCCGTGCTGCACCGCGTGGCATCCGACGGCACCACGCATGGCGTTGCGGCCGCGATGTTTGCCTTTGCCAAGGAACGTATCGACCATCTGCGTATCGACACGCACCAAGACAACCTGCCTATGCAGGGCGCCATCGCCAAGGCCGGGTTTAAGCGCGCCGGTATCGTATATGTGTCGGACGGTACGCCGCGCGTCGCGTTTGATTGGCTGCGCGAGGCATAAAGGCCGAGTCGCATACCAGCGTTTCACCGAAATGAAAATGGCCCCGAGTGGGGCCATTTTTGGTAAAACGCGTTGTTGTGGGGCTCGCGTTGTTATCGCCCCAGATGAGCCCGGGCAGACAAAAAGGGGAGGTGCCGGCTTTCGCAAGGCGCGAACCTACGAAAATCGCCGCGCGGCAACGCGGGGCGATGAGCTCGGTCGGGGGATAGGGCCCGCT
>USKV01000254.1 GCA_900555355.1 uncultured Collinsella sp. | reverse complement strand
CCTACACCTATAACCTCACCATGCGCCTGAACTACGTGAGTTCCATGATGCAGCGCATCAACCGCGCGCTCGGCGATGCGGCCGAGATGACGCGCGTGCTGGACGAGCCACGTTTGGTGGCAGATGACCCGGACGCCCCTGAGCTCAAAGTGACCGAGGGCGCGATTGATTTTGAGCACCTGAGCTTTGCGTACCGTGACGCTGCGGCGGGCGAGAGCGTGTTCGATGACCTGACACTTCATGTGGCAGCGGGCCAGCGCGTGGGCCTGGTGGGCAAATCGGGCTCGGGCAAGACGACACTCACCAAGCTGTTGCTGCGCCTGGACGACGTTCAGGGCGGCCGCGTGCTCGTGGACGGTCAGGATGTCTCGCGCTGCACGCAGCAGAGCCTGCGCCGCCAGGTTGCCTACGTGCCGCAGGAGGCGCTCCTGTTCCACCGCTCCATTCGCGAAAACATTGCCTACGGTCGTCCCGGCACCACTGATGAGCAGATTCGCGAGGCAGCGCGCCTGGCCAACGCCCTGGAGTTTATCGACCGCTTGCCCCGTGGCTTTGACACCATGGTGGGCGAGCGCGGCGTCAAGCTCTCGGGCGGCCAGCGTCAGCGCGTGGCTATCGCCCGCGCCATCCTAACCGACGCGCCGATTCTGGTGCTCGACGAGGCGACATCTGCCCTCGACAGCGAGTCCGAGGCGCTGGTGCAGGAGGCGCTCGAGAACCTGATGCGCGGCCGCACCTCCATTGTGGTGGCGCATCGCCTGTCCACCGTGGCGGCGCTCGACCGCATCGTGGTGCTGGCGGACGGCGAGATTGTCGAGGACGGTACGCATGCGCAGCTTGTCGAGGCGGGCGGCGAGTATGCAAGCCTGTGGGGTCGCCAGACTGGCGCATTTTTGGAGGCTTAAAGCCCCCTGTACGTGGGACAATCGTTTCCGTGAAGTTATGTTTCTGCCGAGCCGGGGAGTCGTTATGCCACGCGAGACCAATGCCGCCAAACGCGAGCGCGCCATCGAGGTGTGTGAGCGCCTTAACCGTCGCTATGGCCCGGTCGAGTGCTTCTTGGACCACGAGAATCCCTTTAGGCTGCTCATCGCGGTACTGCTCTCGGCTCAAACGACCGATGCGCAGGTCAACAAGGTGACGCCGAAGTTGTTTGCCCAGTGGCCCACGCCCGAGGCCATGGCCGGGGCAAGTGTGACCGACGTGGCGGACACCATTAAGTCACTCGGCTTTTATAAGAGTAAGGCCAAGCATGCCGTGGAGGCCGCGCAGATGATCGTTGCCGACTACGGCGGCGAGGTACCGGCCGACATGAAGGAACTCGTGAAGCTGCCGGGCGTGGGACGCAAGACGGCGAACATCGTGCTCAACGTGGGGTATGGCATCGTGGAAGGCATTGCGGTGGACACGCACGTCAACCGGATTGCGCACCGCCTGATGCTGAGTCCCAAGACGCATGCAAAGGAGCCGCTCAAGACCGAGCAGGATTTGCTCAAGATTTTGCCGCACGAGTATTGGGAGTCGGTCAACCACCAGTGGATTACCTTTGGCCGCGAGATCTGCGATGCCCGCAAACCTAAGTGCGACGAGTGCCTACTGGCAGACCTTTGCCCCAGCGTGCGCGCGACGGGGTAGGGCCCGGCACGTTTTGCCGGCGTCCGAAGGCTTTGGACAATGTTGCGCAACACATTTGGGTCGCGAGGGCTCAATATGATGACGGCAGATGCCGTTTGTTGTAAGGGGATGCCCGAATATGTTTTGCACCAAGTGTGGCTCCGAGATGCCCGACGGAACCGATTTTTGCACGAACTGCGGGGCGCGCATGGGCGCTGCCTCTCCGGCGGCCGCGCCTGCTGAGCCCGCATCGATGCCGGCGGCAGGGATGCCTCCCGTGCAGAAGAAGTCACATAAGCGCGCGGTGATTGTCGGCATGTGCGTGGTGGGCGTGCTCGTTGCCGGCAGTGCCGCTCTGGCGCTGACCGGCGTGCTGGGTCCGCTTGGGCAGGGCAATTCATCGCAGATTACGGTACTTGGGTCCGACGAGGGCTCGGCCGAGCACAAGGACGAGGGAAGCGCCAAGGAGAAGCCTGCCGCCGACGAGGATGAGGCGGATGAGCCTGAGCAGACCGGCAGCAGCGTAAAAGTCGACCTCAATGACCAGGCAACCTATGCCGCCGCGAATCTGTTCCTGTCGAACTTTACGGAGGAACACTTCGATCTGGACTGGTATCAGGCGGGCGGCTTCGATTCGACTGACGGCCTTTCGGATGACGAGAAATACAAGCTGGTTAAGTTTATCTGGTGCCATTTTATTGACAACGCGCCGTATCGAATCGAGAAGGGTGACTATGACAACGGCAATCGCCAGCGTGTGGCGACTGATGCGGTCAATAGGGAACTCAACCGCTTGACGGGCCTGACGCTTTCCGATGCCGATATGACTTATGACAGAACGCCGGAGGGGCAAGCGATTCCTGATTCAGCCGAAGCGCATGACGGGTATTTGTATCTCAAGCAAGAATACGGCCAGGGAAATTACAACCCACCATGTGCCATCGTTACGGGCGCGACTGACCTTGGCGACAACACCTACGAGCTTACCTATGAGGTCTACAGTGCTGGCGGTATGTTACTTCCTTCCGACATCCCCGAGAGCACCTACGGCCTGCCGAAGGACCAGTTCATCGCCGCAATTCAAGCGGACGCATCCATGGGCCGTACCGAGACTTGTACGGTCCGCG
>USKV01000253.1 GCA_900555355.1 uncultured Collinsella sp. | reverse complement strand
TCCTCGACAATCTTGATCTCACCGTCGTAGCCGCACACCTGGCAGTAGTCGCTCTTGGTGTTGAGCTCGGCGTACATGATGTTGTCGTAGATGTACTGCATCACGCGAATGACAGCCTTGAGGTTGTCCTGCATGTTGGGAACCTCGACGTAGGAGATGGCACCGCCCGGCGAAAGCTGCTGGAACATACCCTCGAACTTGAGCTTGTCGAATGCGTCGATCTCCTCGGACACATGGACGTGATAGCTGTTGGTAATGTAGCCCTTGTCCGTCACACCCGGAATAATGCCAAAACGACGCTGCAGGCACTTGGCGAACTTGTAGGTCGTCGACTCAAGCGGGGTGCCGTACAGTGAGAAGTCGATATCGCTTTCGGCCTTCCACTCGGCGCATTTGTCGTTCATGTGCTGCATGACGGCCATGGCAAACGGCGTGCCTTCCTTCTCGGTGTGGCTGTGGCCCGTCATGTACTTGACGCACTCATACAGACCGGCATACCCCAGGCTAATGGTGGAATAACCGCCCACGAGCAGCTTGTCGATCGTCTCGCCCTTCTTAAGGCGCGCCAGGGCGCCGTACTGCCAAAGAATCGGCGCGGCATCCGAAAGCGTGCCCATCAGGCGCTCGTGACGGCACAGCAGGGCACGGTGGCACAGCTCAAGGCGCTCGTCGAAGATCTTCCAGAACTTGTCCATGTCCTGATGCGAGCTCAGCGCGACATCGGGCAGGTTAATGGTCACAACACCCTGGTTAAAGCGGCCATAGTACTTGGGCTTGCTCGGGTCATAGTTCAGCGCGTTGGCAACATTGTTAAAGCCGTTGCCCGAACGGTCGGGCGTCAGGAAGCTGCGGCAACCCATGCAGGTGTAGCAATCGCCATTGCCGGCGGTCTCACCCTTAGACAGCTTGAGCTCACGCATCTTCTTCTCAGAGATGTAGTCGGGCACCATGCGCTTGGCGGTGCACTTGGCAGCCAGCTGGGTCAGGTAGAAGTACGGGGAATTCTCGTGAACGTTATCGTCCTCGAGCACGTAGATAAGCTTGGGGAATGCCGGGGTAATCCACACGCCAGCCTCGTTCTTAACGCCCTCGTAGCGCTGGCGAAGCGTCTCCTCCACGATCATGGCAAGGTCGTGCTTCTCCTGAGGCGTACGGGCCTCGTTAAGATACATAAAGACCGTCACGAACGGCGCCTGGCCATTCGTGGTCATAAGGGTCACGACCTGATACTGAATCGTCTGGACGCCGCGACGGATCTCATCACGCAGACGGTCCTCAACGACCTCACGGACCTTCTCAGCAGACGCAGAGACGCCAAGCTCCTCGAGCTCGCGGGCAACCTCGCCGCGAATCTTCTGACGGCTCACCTCGACAAACGGAGCCAGGTGGGTCAGCGAAATCGACTGGCCGCCGTACTGGGAGGAAGCAACCTGAGCGATAATCTGCGTCGCGATGTTGCAGGCAGTCGAGAAGCTGTGCGGCTTCTCGATCAGCGTGCCCGAGATAACGGTGCCGTTCTGGAGCATATCCTCCAGGTTCACCAGGTCACAGTTATGCATGTGCTGGGCAAAGTAGTCCGAATCGTGGAAGTGAATCAGGCCCTCGTTGTGGGCATCCACGATCTCCTGGGGCAGCAGCACGCGCTGCGTCAGGTCCTTGGAAATCTCGCCGGCCATGTAGTCGCGCTGAACGGAGTTGACGGTCGGGTTCTTGTTGGAGTTCTCCTGCTTGACCTCTTCGTTATTGCACTCAATCAGCGACAGAATCTTGTCATCGGTCGTGTTCTTTTGGCGCTTCAGGCTCTGAACATAGCGGTAGATGATGTAGTGGCGAGCGACCTCGTAGCAGTCGAGACGCATAATCTCGTCCTCGACCAGATCCTGGATCTCCTCGACCGATACGGTGTGGCCGGCCTTCTCACATGCCTCGGCGACGTTTTGTGCCGCATAGATCACCTGGCGGTCGGTAAGGCGAGAGCCTTCCTCGACCTCCAAGTTTGCGGCGCGGATCGCATTGACGATCTTATCGATGTCAAAGGTAACCTCGGTGCCGCTGCGCTTGATGATCTTCATCCTCTTGCCTCTTTCGCATCGTAGCCTCATTGCGCTTCAGAGCCAAACGATGCCCGGCAGGGCTTACCCTGTCTTGCGGCGCCGTCGCGCAATCTGTGTTTTCGATAACCATAGGCCCTCATGCGGACAATCCTCGCAGCCAATCAAGGGGCTCAAAGATCCATCCAAATAATGGGGCGAATAAGGTTCTCGTTCTCTGTCCGCCATCTATCATACGACAAAGAGGCATCTATATCCTGTATTCTTTTTTTAGGTCAAACACAACATATAGTGTTTCAGCAGGTCAAAGCAATTGGTCAATTTGCAGACGCATTATAAATGAAGGCCTCTTGGCAGACTGCTAAAACGTTATCAACCCAACTACCTGCACAGCAGTTTTGAAACCCCCTCAACCGTGCCGCCGCCAAATAGCACCAAAACCAAGCTGCTCGCGCCAAAAGAATCCAAAAGATTATGCTTGACCAACATGTTGCGGTCATGATGGGCCAGGACACATGCAATCTGCCGGCACCCCTACGGGATACAAAGACCATCGCGTACGGACCTTGGATCAATATTTGATGACTTATTTGGCGGCGCGCTTGGTGGCAAAAAACAAAACAGCCCAGAGGACATAGCCTCTGAGCTGCGAACATTTGGTGGGCGTTAGAAGATTTGAACTTCTGACCTCTTC
>USKV01000252.1 GCA_900555355.1 uncultured Collinsella sp. | reverse complement strand
GCTGATCAACTCGCCGGAGATACTTCTGGCGGACGAGCCGACGGGAAACCTGGACTCCGCCACCGGAGCACTCGTGATGGAGACCTTCCACAAACTCCAGGAACGCGGCAAGACCATCGTGCTCATCACGCATGATCCCGGTATCGCCGCCGAGGCCGACCGTGCCGTGACCATTCGCGACGGCCGGATTCACGACGGCGCGTACATCGCGCACGCGCCGCAGACCCTGCGCGGCGCCATTGATAACCTGCCCATGATTTCTGCACACGCCAATCCGACGAAAGAAGTGAAGGCATGAGCACGCGCGATCTTATCCAAGAAGCCCTTCACTCCCTCGAGGCCAATAAGGGACGCAGCCTACTCACCATCTTGGGCATTGTTATCGGCATCGCCTCCGTCATTGCCATGACCTCGCTTATCGGCGGTATCCAAAACAGCCTAGTCAACAGCCTGGGCCTCAATGCGGCACGCATGGTGCAAATCTATTCGTCGCAAGAACTCACAGAGTCGGACATCGAGAAGCTTCAAAAACTGGTGCCGCAGATAGAGCAGATCGGCATTGTCGACAGCGCGTATACCGAGTACAAGACCGGCGATAAAAGCTATACCGTCATGGCACAGGGTGTCGATAGCGACATGCTCGACGCGGTGGGCGCTAGCAAGCTCGTCGCGGGACGCACCTACACCCAGGCCGAGTCCCAATCTGGCGCACGCGTGGCGCTCATCAGCCGTGGCGGCGCCGATCAGCTGTACGGCAACGAGCAGGACGCGGTGGGCAAGACCATTAAGGTCTCCAACGGCGAGGTGCAGATTGTCGGTGTAATAGACGGCGGCAGCGACTCCATGGGCTCGCTCACGCTGTATATGCCACGCGAAACCATCTCCGGCCTGTTTGGCGACGAGAATCCTTCATTCCCCAGCGTGACGGCGCTCGCCGCCGAGGGCACGGACATGGATGAGCTCTGCAAGACCATCGAGTCCAAGGTGCGCGCGATGAAGGGCATCGAGGAGGAGGATGAGTACAACAGTGTATCGGCGACCTCCATGAAAAGCGCCATCGATGCACTCAACTCCTTTATGGGCGCGTTTTCGCTCATCATGGGTGCTGTCGCCAGCATCTCGCTGCTTGTCGGCGGTATCGGCATTATGAATATGATGCTTACCAACGTAACGGAGCGCATCCGCGAGATCGGCATCCGCCGCGCTCTGGGCGCAAGTCGTCGCGATATCACTGCGCAGTTTTTGGCCGAATCCTCGGCGCTGTGCGTCACCGGCGGACTGCTAGGTGTCCTGATTGGCTATCTGCTGGCCTGGGGTCTTACGTTCTTTGCCGCCAACTCGAGCATTATGAGCGAGTTTGGGGCCACTGGGACGATTACGCCGAGCTTCTCCATTACGACCGTGCTGATCGCATTTGCCGTATCGGTCGGCATCGGCGTCATCTTCGGCTTCTACCCCGCCCGCCGAGCAGCAAAACTCGACCCCGTCGAGTGCCTCCGCTACCAGTAAGCCAACACCAGATAAGTTGCGGTGAAATAGAGACTGTTTATGCTGCTAAAAGGCCATATCTGACCCTATTTCACCGCAACTTAGATAGCGTCAGGTATAACGCTTCACCCCAAATCAAATTGATTCGTTGAATAGACATATTGCAAATCTTTATACTTCGTTTAATCCACAAGTGGGTATTATCACACACAAAGCACACGTGAAAGGATATACCCATGTCGCTTACACAGTCAGCAGAGCGTGCAGCGCTCAACAAGCTCATCGATTATCTCGACGACAACCCTCAAGAAAACATCGACAAAATCATGGACCTCGTGAACAAACTGGTCCCCAATCGCGTATTTCCCGTACAGCGCGAGGCGTTTACCAACGTCATCAAGAGTCGCGGCAATTGGTATGACCTGATCATGCGCATCTTCGACCTCAATCCCAAAATGCGCACCAAGTTGCTCAAGGCGCTTATAATCGACGGCAACCTGCTGGCTTGGCCCCAACAGGAAAAGAACCGCGAGAAATACCAGTGCAATATTCCGTGGGCCATCCTGCTCGACCCCACAAGTGCCTGCAACCTGCATTGCACGGGCTGCTGGGCCGCCGAGTATGGCTATAAGCAGAATCTGTCCTTCGATGACATCGACTCTATCGTCACGCAGTGCAAAGAGCTCGGCACGCACATCTACATCTATACCGGCGGCGAGCCGCTCGTCCGCAAGCACGACTTGATCAGAATTTGCGAAAAACATCAGGACTGCGTGTTTCTCTGCTTCACCAATTCCACGCTCATCGACGAGGCGTTCTGTGACGACATGATCCGCGTTGCAAACTTTGTCCCTGCCATCAGCGCCGAGGGCAACGAGCACACCACCAACGCCCGCCGCGGCGAGGGTACGTACGAAAAAATCGAACACGCCATGAAACTTTTGCGTGAGCGAAAACTGCCGTTTGGAATCTCGACGTGCTGGACCAGCGCCAACGCCGATACCGTCGCCACCGAGGAAAACATGGACTGGATGATTCGCGAGGGCGCGCTCTTCTGCTGGTATTTCTACTTTATGCCGGTCGGCCGCAATGCCACCAACGAGCTTATGCCCACGCCTGAGCAGCGCGAACACATGTATCATTTTGTTCGCGAGATGCGAGAGAAAAAGCCTCTCTTTACCCTCGATTTCCAAAATGACGGTGAGTTCGTGGGCGGCTGTATCGCCGGCGGGCGACGCTACCTACATATAAACGCGGGTAAAGAG
>USKV01000251.1 GCA_900555355.1 uncultured Collinsella sp. | reverse complement strand
CCTCCGAGAACCAGCCTCGCCTGCTGGTCGATCTACCCGCTGCGGAGCTCGTCGAGTATGCCATCCGCCGCAACGAAGGCCGCATGGCCTCCAACGGCGCACTGGTGATCGAGACGGGGGAGCGTACCGGACGTTCACCCAACGACCGCTTTATCGTCGATACGCCCGACGTGCACGACAAGATTGCCTGGGGCGCAGTCAACCGTCCGCTGTCTGTCGAGAGCTTCGAGGCCATCAAATCCGGCATCGTCGACTATCTCAACGAGCGCGACGTGTTCGTCACGCGCGGCATGGCGGGCGCCGACCGCAACCACACGCGTCGCCTGCTTGTTGCCTGCGAGCGTGCCAGCCAGGCACTCTTCATTAAGCAAATGCTCGCCCGTCCGCTCGCCCGCGAAATCGCGCGCACCGGCGAGCCCGACTTCTGCGTGCTCGCAGCGCCCGGTTACCAGTGCGATCCTGCCATCAAGGGCCTCAACTCCAGCGCCGCCGTGGTCATCAACTTCCAGGAACGCGTGATTCTGGTCGCCGGCACCGGCTACTCCGGCGAGATTAAAAAGTCGATCTTTAGCGTCATGAACTATCTGCTGCCCGTCGAGGATGACGTGCTGCCCATGCACTGCTCGGCCAGCATGGATCCCGTCACGCACGAGACCGCGGTGTTCTTTGGCCTGTCCGGCACCGGCAAGACCACGCTTTCGGCCAATCCCACACGCCTGCTGATCGGCGATGACGAGCACGGCTGGTCCGATATGGGCATCTTTAACGTCGAGGGCGGCTGCTACGCCAAGTGCGAGGGCCTGGACGCGTTCCACGAGCCCGAGATCTTTAACGCCGTCCGCTTTGGCGCCATCTGTGAAAACGTGGTACTCGATGAGAATCGCAAGCCCAACTACGACGACGTCTCGATCACGCACAATACGCGCGTGGCCTACCCTGTGGAGCACATTCCCAACGCGTGGACCAAGGGCATGGGCACCACTCCGAGCGTCGTGCTGTTTTTGACCTGCGACGCCTTTGGCGTGCTGCCGCCCATCTCGCGCCTGACGGCCGACGCCGCCATGTACCACTTTGTGACGGGCTTTACGGCCAAGATCCCCGGCACCGAGGTCGGCGTCACCGAGCCCACGCCTACGTTCTCGTCGCTGTTTGGCGAGCCGTTCATGCCGCTCGACCCCATGGTCTACGCCAAGATGCTCGGCGAGCGTATCGCCGACGGACGCACGCGCGTCTACCTGGTCAACACCGGCTGGATTGGCGGCGGCTACGGCGTGGGTCATCGCATCGAGCTGGCCTACACGCGCTCACTGGTCGCTCGCGCCCTCGACGGCACCATCGAGGACAGCGAGTTTGTGCACGACGACATCTTTAATGTCGACATTCCCACTACGTGCCACGGTGTGCCCGACGGTATCCTGGTACCGCGCCAGTACTGGCAGAGCACTGCGCGCTACGACGAGGCCGCGCACAACCTGGCGGTGATGTTCGAGGAGAACTTCGAGAAGAAGTACTCGCACCTGCCCGAGTCCGTCAAAGCCGCCGGCCCGCACGCCCAGGTGCCCGCCGAGGCCCGTCATCGCGGCCGCGGCCTGCTGGGACTCCGCCACTAGCTTCGCCGTGAGTCCATATCCACCACAAAGGGGACAGGCACCTTTGTGGTGGTTTTGCTCGTGTGGATGACTCGGGTTACAATACGCCTGACATATCGTCCCCTTCTCCGGATGGGGACAGCGCAAGCGTTCTTGTGACGGCACCGTAGGACTTTGAAGGTGGCCGTTGTAAGGGCGCTTTTTGTTTAGGCGCCCTCACTCGGGCGCGCACAATGAAGGGAGAGCGTATGAAGAGCTTTATTGCCGAGGATTCATTCTGGGAGCTGTTTCCGCAGGCAGCGGTCGGTGTTGTGGTCGTGGAGGGCATGAAGCCCACGGCTCAGATTCCTCAAGAGGACGTGGATGCGATTGCGGCGTTGCTCGACCGCGCCAATATCGATGCGGAGCGTCATCTGACCAGCGATACTATCAGCGAGAACGCACCGGTCAAGGCATGGCGCGAGGCCTATCGTCTGTTCAAGACCAAAAAGGGCGCGCGTTGCTCAATCGAGAACCTGCTCAAACGCGTGCTCAAAGGCAAGCCGGTGGGCCACATTGCGCCCGCGGTGGACATCTACAACACGGTGTCGTTGACCTACGCGCTGCCCGTCTGAGGCGAGGACCTACATGCGATCGAGGGAGACCTTCGCCTGAAGGTGACCGACGGTGGCGATGCGTTCTGGCCGCTTGGCGAGGAGGCGGACGATCCGACGCTGCCCGGCGAGCTCGCCTACATCGACGATGCGGGCGCTGTGTGCCGCTGCTGGAACTGGCGCGACGGCGTGAGAACGGCCCTGTCCGACGATTCGGCCGATGCGTTCCTGGCGATTGAGTGTGTAGAGACCGAGCGGATGGGGGATTGCCAGGCTGCCATCGATCGCTTGGCCGAGCTGCTCGAGCGCTATCTGGGAGCGACGGTTGTCGTTAAGACGCTTGTGACCCGCGACAATCCTTGCATGGAGCTGTAGCGACGCCTGCGGATCATGTTCGCCGGTCAAAACCACCACAAAGGTGCCTGTCCCCTTTGTGGTGGTTTTTATGTTGATGGGTTAACAATTGGGATATTTGGGTACGGGGGTTCGGACATGCGGCTAAGATGTTTACCCGTTAGCATCATGCAAGCGAAAGGCGGTCGTCTCCCATGCAGCAGAACGACGAGACACGTTTTGA
>USKV01000250.1 GCA_900555355.1 uncultured Collinsella sp. | reverse complement strand
GCTGATGGGCAAGCTCACCACCGAGCTCGTGCTCGTGCTGCTCGCCACGCTGGCGACCGGCGTGCTGGGCCTGATCGACGACCTGACCTCCGTTACGCATGGGCGCTCGCTCGGTCTGACGCCTCATGCCAAGATGATCGGCCTAACCATTATCTGTGTCACCTTTACGGTACTTGCCGTTAACTGGTGCGGCGTCGCCCCCGAGATTCGTTTTCCCGGCGGCCTGACGATTGACCTTGGCGTGCTTTCGACCACCATCTGCGGCCTTTCGTTCCCGTGGCTCTACATTGTCTTTTGCTGGCTGATGATCGCCGGTCTTTCTAATGCCGTGAACCTGACCGATGGTCTGGACGGCCTTGCCGGTGGCACTTCCATGATTGCCATGCTCGCCATGGCCGCCATGGCGTTTTTGCACGGTGACGTGAACCTGTCCATCTTCTGCACGGCGTGCGCCGGTGCCTGCCTGGGCTTTTTGTGGTTCAATTGCTACCCGGCGAGCATCTTTATGGGCGATACCGGCTCGCTTGCCCTGGGTGCCGCTTTTGCCTGCACCTCCATCATGACCAACACCGAAGTCGTTTCCCTCATCATCGGCGGTCTGTTTATCGTCGAGACGCTGTCGGTCATGATCCAGGTTGTCTATTTCCACTTTACGCACAAGCGCGTCTTCCTTATGGCGCCCATCCATCATCATTTCGAAAAGAAGGGCTGGGCCGAGACCAAGGTCGTCATCCGTTTTTGGATTATCGCTGCTGCCTTTGGTGCCGTTGGCCTTGCCCTGTTCTTCCAGTTGGGATAGTGGTCTTTCATGCCTCTTGCTAATGTCTTTAGCCTGCTTGTTTTGGGGCAGGGTAAATCCGGTCTCGATGTCGCCCGTTGGGCGTTGGCTCACCCCGAGCGCGTGAGCGCCACGACCGTGTATGGCGGCGGTAGCTCCGAGCCCAATGAAGCCACGCGTGCGCTCGAGGCGCAGGGCGCGTCGTTTGTCTACGGCACCGAGCAGGTCGAGGGTACCTATGACGTGTGCGTGACATGCCCGGGTATCTCGGAGTTCTCGGCCTTCTTTAAGGCTGGGCGTGAGCATGCCGCTCAGATTATGGGCGAGCCCGAGTTTGCCTATCGCCTGTCGCCCGATAACTGGATTGCCATCACGGGCACCAACGGCAAGACGACCACCACGTCGCTGACTGATTATCTGCTTAAGGCTGCCGGCGAGGCCAGCGTTGCTGTCGGCAACATCGGCGAGCCGCCGGTCAACGAGATTGACGGCCGAGCCCACAACGAGTGGTTTGTGGCTGAGCTCTCGAGCTATCAGATTGCTACGACCACCGAGCTCCACCCCCGCGTGGCGGTGCTGCTCAACATCACTCCCGACCACTTGGGCTGGCATAAGAGCCATAAGAACTATGCACTTGCCAAGATCAAACTGTTTGACAATATGGTCGATGACGATCTGGTGGTTGTCGACGTCGAAGACGCCGGCATTCACGAGTTCGATGAGTACATCTATACGCCGGGTCGTCGCATCTGCAAGGTTGCCTTTGACGAGCCTGAGGGCGAGGATGCCGCCTTTGTGCGCGACGGCAAGATGGTCGTGCGCCTGAAGGGCGTCGAGACCCAGCTTGTCGCCACGTCCGAGCTCAAGATCTCGGGCCATCACAATGTCATCAATGCCCTATGTGCCGCCACGGCTGCTCTGGCCGTCGGTGCCGATCCCGAGGGCATTTGCCGCGGTTTGGCATCGTTCCAGCCACTCGAACACCGCGTGGAACCCTGCGGCGAGATCGATGGCGTGCGCTACGTCAACGATTCCAAGGCAACGAACACCGATGCAGTCGAAAAGGCCCTGACGGCGTTTCCCGACGACGATGTGATTTTGCTGCTCGGCGGCCACGATAAGGGCACGCCGCTCACGGACTTCGCGCGCGTCGTTATGGACAACGTGCGCTCGGTCGTTTGCTTTGGCGATGCGCGCGAGCGCTTCACCGCCGCTATGGACGAGGCCGATGCCGATGGCGATGTGGATATCGCCCAGGCGGATGACCTACGCGACGCCGTGGACGTTGCCCGTTCGTTGTCGAGCCGTGGCGACGTGATCTTACTTTCACCTGCCTGCTCTTCGTTCGATGAGTTCTCGGGCTATGAGGAGCGCGGCCGCGTGTTTAAGGACTACGTTGCCCAGCTTGCCGCAGCAGCGAAATCGCAAACGGAATAGGGGTTGCCGGTGAGAGAGGAGAGCCCCCGAAGTGATATGAGGAGGCCCGACTCGGACCGTGCTTCCTCGCTGCGTAGCACGCCGCGTTCCGGACGCGGCGGGCAGACGTTCAGTGAGCGCTATATTGCCGGCGTCCCCGCCCGCATCATGCGCCCCCGTTTGATATTTATGGCGTGCCTGTTTAGCTTGGTTTGCTTTGGCTTGCTGATGGTGTACTCGGCATCTTCGGTCGAGGCACTGCACGAGAATGGTTCGGCGACGTTTTTCCTGTTTCGACAAGCCGCGTTTGCCGGAGTTGGCGTGCTGGCTATGGTTGCCATCGTGCGCATCTTGCCGGACAGTTGGTTTGGGGAAGACGTGCTCAGGATCTTCCTCATGGGAATGATAGGGCTACTGGTTCTGGTGTTCTTTATGGGTAGCGGCAGTCGTGGCGCCACGCGCTGGCTCAACATCGCCGGTATTCAGTTCCAGCCTTCCGAGTTTTTAAAGCCATTTGCCATTGCGTATTCGGCAATCATGCTCGACCGTATCTTTTCGCCCGGTGGCAAC
>USKV01000249.1 GCA_900555355.1 uncultured Collinsella sp. | reverse complement strand
CGTGGCCGACCAGTCCGGTAACGAAGAACGTGTGGTCTATGCGCCGCAGACCGAGAACCTGGGTGGTGCGGGCGGTTTCTCCGCCGGCGTGGCCAAAGCCTACGAGCTGGGTGCCGCATGGTTCTGGGTGATGGACGACGACGTGCTCGTCATCCCCGAAGGCATCGAGCGTCTTGCCAAGTGGACCGACCGCTACGATGTCATCCAGGGTTCGCGCCTGGACTTTGACGGCGGCGCTTTCTTTTGGCAGTACCAGCTCATCCTTTCGCTCGGCATTCCCAACCCTGTCGCCAAGTGGGACTTGGGCCCCGAGGGCTACCGCGCCATGAACCAGCTGTGCTTTGAGGGCGGCATGTTCTCGCGCCGCGTGGTCGACAAGATCGGCCTGCCCGATGCGCGATTCTTCATCTACGGCGACGATGCCTGCTATGGCTACGTGGCCAGCCAGCACTTCCCCGCCGCCGTTGTTGCCGACGTGGTGCTCAAGCGCGCCCGCGCCGTCTCTAACTGGGACATCGCCGGCAAGCGCCAGCTCAACTCTACGAGCGACACCAACCGCTACTACATCATGCGCAACCGCGGTTATCTGGCACGCTACATGCAGATCTACGGCGACTACCACCCCGTGCTGTTCCGTCTGGGCAACGCCGCGACCTTCTGCAAGGAATTCATTCGCCTGGCCGCCGTTGACAAGTGCTTTAAGACCGGTATTCCGGCGCTGCGCCGTGGCATGAAGGACGCCCGCAAGATCGTTAAGGATCCCAACTGGAAGCCCATGCCGCCCCTGAAGGACACCGAGTAACGGAAGCCGGAAACACCCCGGCGCTTAAAGCCGCTGGCACACCGCTGCCACACGCTGCCCGTCAAACCCGAATCCCCAGCGCATGCGACCCACGCCGGGTCGCGGCACACGGATTTCGTCGATGCCGTCGCGCTCTATGTCGAGCAGCGCCTGCACGGCCAGCAATTCCAGGCCCAGCGCATCCACACCGGGGTCATACATCATGTTGATCGTTATCAGCGGACGTTCATCGAGCATACCGATCGTATCGGCTATGTCGAACACGGCGCCCGTAGGAAAAACCTGGATGTCCCAGCGATCCGCGCCACACTTTCGCCTCGAAGCAGGATTGGCATAGCCCGGCAATCCAAAGCAGAGTCCTTGCAAGAGTAGGTGATATGGCAGCGGTGTATCTGGGTCGGTCGCACCGATTCCCGCATCTCCCAAGATGCGGCTTAGCGCCCGCCTCACGGTATCCTCGTTCCCATGGCACAGCCCGTCGCGAAACGCATCGACGTCTCGATTGTCTTCTGCAGCGCACTCAAACCACTCAATAATCACTAGACGCAAGGCCTGGCGAAGCTCGTTATTGGGCAATCGCAAAGCACGGAGGCGATCGCCATGCTCTGGCTCCTCAGTCATATCCGTCGTGAGAAAACCGGACAGATATAGCGCTGTCCACATGCCATCGTCAGGCGAGACATCTGGCTCTGCAGTGCCCAAACAAAGCGGGACCTCAGCGCACCCATGGGCCTCGAGCAAATCGAACAAGTCCGAAAGACGCTCGAGATTCCACCCGGCAACTACCCTACTCAGGCAATCGGCATATCCATACAGATCGGCACGCACAGGCGCCGTGCAGCCTCGGCCCAGAAAACCGATCACACGCTCTGGACTCGAGCAATAGGCCCTACCAAACCGATATCCCTCGAGCCATTCACGCGCATCATCCAGGTATTCCTCGCGTCCAGCATGATTCAAAAGAGCCTCGACCTCGGCATCCGAAAAGCCGAACCAACGGTCACACCACGTCGAAAGCGGCGTCGTCAGATAATACGAGCAGCCGTGCAAAGAAAGCGCCGCTTCGGCAGGGCCGGGACACTCCCCCATCAGACACGTCAGCCGCAACGAATCGCGCGCAGCGGCAATGGCCTCGAAAAGCACGCGATCAAATAGCCCCGCCGGATCGGCGCCGGAAGCGCCCCTCGCGCTCGCACGGCGCGACCACGCCGCGTCGTATCCATCAACGAGCAGCACAACCTGTTCATCGCAGGCCATCTCCAGTAGCTCAATGAGCACGTCAAGCACCGAGGCAACCTCGTCCTCGCCCGCCACGCCACGCGCAACGCGCTCGATGTGGCGCACCTTGTCTCGGGGCAAATCCGGAGCCTCCAAAAGCGCCAACAGGCGAGCGCACTCACCCGTAAGAGCTTCACGCACGACGCCGCCGACGTTGGCACCGCACCTCGCGGCGCCAGAAAAGTCCAGCGATATCACAGGGTAGCAGGCAAACTCATCCCGATAGCGCCCGCCACCCGCATCCCAAATCTGGGAACCAGCAAACAGGCCCCGATCGACCTGCCCGACCGCGGGTCGCTCCAGAAAAGCCTTAAGCATCGACAGGTTCATGCTCTTGCCAAAGCCTTCGGGCCGACAACACGCCACAACGGAAGCATCAGCATCCAAGACATCGGCAATAAACATCGTCTTGTCAACTAGCACGCATCGATCCATGGCCTCGGCAAAGTCATGTTCGCCGACCGGTAGCGCCCCGTTACCCGAGCGGCTGATCAACTCTACGCCATAGTAGGCAGTATCGCCATAAATCGCCTGTTCAGACACCGTAACTTCTCCCTAAAACGCAGCACGATGCCCATTGTATCGAGCAACTCAACCGCAATGATGCCGTCATGCAGACGTTTCGGGCAACGGTAGCAACATGGGGCGTGAGGGGGCATAACTAATCGTTGCACAACAAAACGGGGTCCGATGCA
>USKV01000248.1 GCA_900555355.1 uncultured Collinsella sp. | reverse complement strand
GGCTTTCCAGCGTAAAGCTGGAGGCCATTGAGCAGCGCCCGGACGTGGGGCCGGTGCTCATCGTGCGCGGTGCCGACCTGATGGACGGCACCCCCATCTACGATATCAAGCCCTACATCCCCTATGCGGACTGCCACCCGGATGCGACCGGCGGCTGGATTGAGGGTGCTCCGTGGCAAGAGCTCGATGTTGAGTTTCCACAAGCGCTGCAGGATATGGTCCCGCCCGCAAAGCTCCCCGGCTTGGTCGAGGTCCTTTGCCAAGATCCGCGCCGCGCGGGCAGCAAGCACGAGCCAAACCGCGTTTATCACTTGGCTTACGCCGGGCTCGACATATCGTTTGCGGTCGATGAAACCCAGCTAACCGTAGTCGCCGTCAACGACGCGCAAGACTAACCAGTCATTCGTCTGAACCCGTCAAATTAAGCGCCAAACCCCATGTCAAAATCGCCCATGCTGGTGGACAATAACGCCTACCAAAATAGTCCGCTTTGCATGGGAGCTCAGCATGAAATACGACTTTAGCTCGCTTATCGACCGCCACGGCATGGATGCCATCGCCGTTGACTCTTGGGGCGAGATCCCCGGTATGGCTCCGAACGCACCCGACGAGGGCTTCGACCGCATTCCCATGTGGGTGGCCGACATGAACTTCGCCACGGTGCCCACGGTTCAGGAGTACATCATCAAGCGCGCTCAGCACCCCATGTTTGGCTACTTCAATCCGCGTCCCGAGTACTTCGACCGCATCATCGAATGGCAGAGCCGTCGCAACGGCGTTGAGGACTTGGCGCCGGAGCATATCGGCTACGAAAACGGCGTGCTGGGCGGTGTCGTGTCGACGCTACGCGCGTATGTCCAGCCAGGCGATGCGGTGCTGGTCCACAGCCCCACCTACATTGGTTTTACCAAGTCTATCGAAGCCGCGGGCTATCGCATTGTCCACAGCCCGCTTAAACTTGACGACCAGGGCGTGTGGCGCATGGACTTTGAGGACATGGAGTGCAAACTCGCCCAAAACAACATTCATGCCGCGGTGTTCTGCTCGCCGCACAATCCCTGCGGCCGCGTATGGGAGCGCAACGAGATCGAGCGCGCCATGGACATCTATCGCCAGCACGATTGCGTGGTGATTTCGGACGAGATTTGGTCCGATATCATCCTGCCGGGACACAAGCATATTCCGACGCAGTCGGTAAGCGAGGACGCCCGCATGCGCACGGTTGCCCTCTACGCGCCCAGCAAGACGTTCAACCTGGCGGGTCTGGTCGGCAGCTACCACATCATCTATAACGAGACGCTGCGCGACCGCGTGTGCGCCGTGTCCGACAAGACCCACTACAACGAGATGAACGTCCTCTCTATGCATGCGCTTATCGGTGCCTACCAGCCGCAGGGCTACGAGTGGGTGGACGAGCTCAACCAGGTGCTTGCCGGCAATATCGAGTACTTCTGCACGTATGCAGAAAAACACTGGAAGGGCGTCGCGTTTTCACGTCCGCAGGGCACGTACATGGTGTTTCTGGACTGCACCGAGTGGTGCCGCGAGCATGGCCGCGATATTCAGTGGCTGCTCGACGAGGGGGCGCGCGTGGGCGTGGGGTATCAGGACGGCCGCCCGTTCCACGGGCCCTGTCACATTCGCGTGAATCTGGCGCTGCCGCTTTCGCGCGTAAGGGAAGCGTGCGACCGCCTGGACCGCTACGTTTTTAATGCACGGTAAGTGAGCACTGCATGTGGGGCCTTCTGCCAAGTCGGCTGGAAGGCCCCGCATGGTAAAACGTCTGTAACCATTGGGTACTCGTGTGGTTTTGTTTGCTATTATCTTTAACCATTTCAGTCTGTAAACAGGATCGTCTGGAGTTCGATGAAAAGACCCCGTCGCTCGGTTGCCATTTCGTTGTTTGTTGCGCTTGCAGTGGCGAGCGCCTTTGTCATAGCGATGGCCGGCTGTTCCGGGAACAATGACGAAGCCTCGACGCCAGCATCAAAAGTCCCGGACGCCTCGCAGGCCAAAGACGACAACCTTAAGACGCTCAACGTCGGCAGCGACCTCTATCCACCGCTTGTGTATACCGACGAGTACGGCGATATCGTTGGCCTGGATGTCGAGATATTGACCGAGGCTTTGGCCCGCATTGGTTACAAGCCAAAATACCAGATGATCGATTGGGAAAAGAAGAAAGAGCTGCTGGCGAGCGGCGAACTCGATTGCGTCATGGGCAGCTTTAGTATGACGGGTCGCGAAAACGAATATCGTTGGGCCGGCCCGTACCTTGCGAGCCGCCAGGTGGTCGCGGTCGATCCCCAGAGCGATATCTACACGCTTGCCGATCTTGAGGATAAGATCGTGGCGGTTCAGTCCACCACCAAGCCCGAGGACATTTTGCTCAATCGTACAAATGAAAACGTTCCGCAGATCAAAGAGCTCTACTGCTTTTTCTACTGCTTTTCGGACCGCTCATACCTGAACCCGGCGCTCGTCGAGGGCCTGGTCGACGCCATCGCCGCGCATGAGTCCTCGCTGCTCACCTACGAAAAAGACTATGGTGTGACGTATCGCATTTTGGATGAGCCGCTGCTAGAGGTCGGTTTGGGCACCGCTTTTGATATCAACGATACGCGCGGCATCGACGTTAAGCTCGCCCGTGCCTACCAAGAAATGCTTGCCGATGGCACCATGGAACGTCTGGTGTCAAAGTACTTTGATGACCCTTCGCCATTTTTGAATATGGAGGGCTTGTCATGAGCGACAAGAAGCCATGCCCCTGCCGAACGATTGCCCCGCTCC
>USKV01000247.1 GCA_900555355.1 uncultured Collinsella sp. | reverse complement strand
GTGGAGGGTTCGACGACCGATGTTCGTTTTGCCTTTACCGAGCGCACCGGTGGTGTTTCCGAAGATGCGTACTCCTCACTCAATCTGGGCTCGCATGTAGGCGATGACCCCTTTGCCGTTCAAGAAAATCGTCGTCGAGCGCTCGAAGCCATGGGCGCCGCTGAGTGCGAGCATAATCTGCTCGTGCCCAATCAAGTACATGGTGACCACGTCGTGACGGTGACCTCGAACGGTGCCGATGATCTCGAGAACATTCGTGAGCAGATTGCCGAGGGCTGTGATGCCCTCGTCTGTACGGCCCATGAGGTGCCCGTGATGCTCTGCTTTGCCGATTGTGTTCCCGTGGTGCTGGTGGCTCCCGGCGGCTTTGCCGTGGTGCATTCTGGCTGGAAGGGCACGATTGCGCGTATTTCCGCCAAAGCCTGCCAGGCGCTTTGTGAGGCGGCTGACTGCACGCCGGAGGACATCTCTGCCTATATTGGGCCCCATATCCTGGGCGACGAGTATGAGGTGTCCCAAGAACTTATGGATCGCTTTGCCGCCGAGTTCTCGTGCATCGATGCTGCTGCTTCTCGCATGCTCGATCTTTCCGCCGCCATTCGCGAGGCGCTGGTGGATGCCGGTGTCGATGTGAACGGCATTGTGGACACCAAACTTTCCACCGTGCGTCAAAACGACCGCTTTTATTCCTATCGCAACGAGGGTGGCGCCTGCGGGCGCCATGCTGCGATCGGCGTGATGCTATGAGAAAGATCGTATCGGTCCTGAGCGCCGCTGTGCTTACGCTTACGCTGTGCGCCTGTTCTTCGGGATCTTCTACCTCTTCCATCACCGTTGCCGGCTCTACGACGTGCCTTCCCATTGCCGAGATTGCCGCCGAGGGCTTTAAAGAGGAGACCGGCACCGACGTGCTCGTCTCCGGCCTTGGCTCATCTGCTGGCATCGAAGCTGTTAGCGCCGGCACCGCCGATATCGCCAGCTCCTCTCGTGGCCTCAATGCCGATGAGCAAGACCTGGGTCTGACGCCTATCGTTATCGCGCACGACGGCATTGCAGTCATCGTGAACGACGACAACCCCGTCGATAACCTCTCGACCGAGCAGCTCCGCGATATTTACGCCGGCAAGATCACCAACTGGAAAGAAGTCGGCGGAGAGGACCTGAAGATTCAGGTTATCAACCGCGATGAGGCGTCCGGTACGCGCGAGGCCTTCCGCACTATCGTGATGGACGGCACGCCGTTTGATCGCCGCTCGGCTGTTCTTTCGGGCACGGGCCAGGTACGCGATGTCGTGTCCCGCTCGCGTGGCGCCATTGGCTACATCTCGCTGGGTTTTGTCGAGAGCCTCAATGCCAAGACCTCGGTTAAGGCCGTTTCGGTCAACCATGTCGAGGCATCCGAGAAGACGGTCGCAAGCGGCGGCTATCCCATCTCGCGTGACCTTTACTTCTTTGTGAAGGGTACGCCTTCGCAGCGGGCGCAGGACTACATTGACTATGTGACGTCCGAAAAGATGGACAAGCAGATTCGCGAGGCGGGCTTTATTCCCGTCACCAACGACGGAAAGGGGAGTGAGTAGCGTGGAAGCACAGGAAATCCCCCAGATTGAGCATGAGGCGCGGACGCCCAAAAAGCGTGAGTTGGCGTTGGTGTCACGCAGCACCTATCTCAAGGAGAAGGCGCTGCAGTGGATCTTCTTTGCCTGCGCGTTTTTGGCGGTCGTTACCGTCATCCTGATTTTTGTCTTTACCACGTACTCGGCGTTGCCGGTTTTTACCGACATTGGCCTGGCGGACTTCTTTAGCTTTACGTGGGCGCCCTCTGAGGGTCACTACGGCATTATGTCGCTGCTGGCTGGCTCTGGCCTGGTGACGGTCGGCGCGCTCGCCATGGGCGTGCCCCTGGGTGTGGGTACGGCCGTGTATCTGGTCGAGATTGCCAGCAAGCGCGTGCGCAAGCTCATCAGCCCCGCCGTCGACCTGCTGGCGGGCATCCCCTCCATCATCTTCGGCCTGGTGGGTATGCTGCTGTTTGTGCAGCGGCTGGGCCTGAAGGCGGGCATCCTGGCCGGCGGCCTGACCCTGGTGGTGATGATCCTGCCCACCATCGTCCGCACCACCCAGGAGAGCCTGAAAACCGTGCCCCAGTCCTACCGGGAGGGAGCATTGGGACTGGGAGCCGGAAAGTGGCGCATGGTCCGTACCGTGGTGCTGTCCAACGCCATCGACGGCATCGTCACCGGCTGCATTTTGGCCGTTGGCCGCATCGTGGGGGAAAGCGCGGCGCTGCTGTACACCGCCGGGTTTGGTCTGGTGCTCAACGGTTTTTTCACGGCCCTTCATTCCTCCTCCGCCACGCTGACGGTGGCTTTGTATGTCTACGCCAACGAACGGGGCGAGACGGCGGTGGCCTTCTCCATCGCCACCATCCTCATGGTGCTGACCCTGCTCATCAACCTCACCGCCGGGATCATCGGGCGGAAGCTGAAAAGGAAGTGAACGACAATGGACCCCATTCTGCAAGTGAAGGATCTGGACCTGTGGTACGGCGCTCATCAGGCGCTGCACAGCGTCTCCATGGACATCCCGGAGAAGAGCATCACCGCCTTCATCGGCCCGTCCGGCTGCGGCAAGAGCACCCTGCTGCGCTCGCTCAACCGCATGAACGACCTCGTAGAGGGCTGCCGCATCACAGGCGACATCCAGCTCGACGGTCAGGACATCTACAAAAACTGCGACGTCAACCTGCTGCGCCGCCGCGTCGGAATGGTATTCCAGAAGCCGAATCCGTTCCCGA
>USKV01000246.1 GCA_900555355.1 uncultured Collinsella sp. | reverse complement strand
CCGTGCCGCCGTTTCGCGCACGCTGGCACATCTGGAGGAGGGCGGCTACGTCGAGGTCGATGATTCGGGTGATGCGGCCGTCAAGTACCGTGCCCCGGTGCGCCTGACTGCCCTGGGCGGCGAGAGCATGAGCGAGGCTGATCGCATCATTCGTGAAGTGCTCGACACTACTGGTAAGGCCATGGGCGTGGAGCAGCGCGAGCAGATGTATGCATCGCTGCGTACGATTCTCGACACCCTGCGCGAGATCTAAGGCCGCCAAGGCATTTGCTTCCCATTAACAACTGCATAGTCCCGTTTGAGCGCGTATACCGTGCCGGGGCATTGCTGTCAAAATTCCCCGCGCGAGGTCCGCGCAAGAAAGGATTCGCTATGTCCGTCCGCATTATTACCGATTCCGCGAGCGATATGACGCCGGCTGAGCACCCCGCTCTGCGTGTTCTGCCGCTGTCCGTCACCTTTGGCACCGATGTGTATATGGATGGCGTCGACATCGATCATCAGCGCTTTTACGAGATGCTCGTGGAGCGCGATGAGCTGCCCAAGACCGGCCAGGTCAACCCGTACGCGTTTTCGCAGGCGATTGCCGAGGCACGTGAGGCCGGCGACGAGGCAGTGATTATTACCGTGGGCGCCAAGCTTTCGGGCACCAATCAGAGTGCCCGTACCGCACTTGCCGAGGCGCCGGGCGGCGACGTGTTCGTGGTGGACAGCAATAACGTCACCTTGGGCGAGCGTGTCCTGGTCGAGTATGCGTTGCGCTTGGTGGACGAGGGCCGTAGTGCGGCCCAGATCGCGGCGGCCGTCGAGGCAGTCCGTGACCGCGTGGTGGTTATCGGTCTGCTTGAGACGCTGGAGTACTTGGTGCGCGGCGGTCGCCTGTCTGCTGCGGCCGGCGCTGTGGGCACGTTGCTCAACGTAAAGCCCGTTGTGGCCGCCGAGGACGGCCTGATCGTGCAGCTGGGCAAGGCGCGCGGTTCCAAGAACGGTCGAAACCTGTTGAACCAGAAGGTTGAGCAGGCGGGCGGCGTCGACTTCTCCATGCCGCTGGCGCTCGGCTATACGGGCCTTTCGGACGCCGTGCTCAAGAAGTACATCGAGGACAGCGCCGCTCTGTGGGCCGGCCATGCCGAAAGCGAGCTTTCCGTCCATACCATCGGCGCCACTATCGGCACCCATGTGGGTCCCGGCGCCGTAGCCGTAGCCTTCTTCCGCCCCGCCAACTAGCTATCCGGTCAAAACCACCACAAAGGGGACAGGCACCTTTGTGGTGGTTTATGCTTTTCCGGGTGGAAGGGAGCGAGCAATGGCGTCTGAGGGCTTTTTTGAACGGGTGTACGAGGTGGTCGAGCAGATCCCCGAGGGGATGGTCGCCACGTATGGTCAGGTGGCGCTGCTTGCCGGTCGTCCACGAAGTGCGCGGTACGTGGGGTATGCCCTGCATAGTAATCCGCGTCCCGGCGAGATTCCCTGTCACCGCGTGGTGTTTGCCGACGGGCACATATGCGAGGGCTTCGCTTTTGGCGGTCCCGATGCTCAACGTGAGCTTTTGCTAGGGGAGGGTGTGGCGTTTAAGGACGACATGCACGTCGACTTGGACGCCTGTCGCTGGCCAGCAGGGCTCTAGCGCTCTGCCGTGGCCAAAACCACCACAAAGGTGCCTGCCCCCTTTGTGGTGGTTTAGTTTACTTGGGCTAACTTATGGAGAAGCTATGGCGGCGGATATTGATGCTGCAAAGTAAACCACGGTGAACTATATTGGTTTCAGCAACGGAGCAGGCAATAGGCGATGAAAAAGCCTGCCCTGTTGAGTTTGATTCGCATTCCTCCCCTCTGTGCGATTCAACGGTGTACTTCGGGAACAGGCCCGCTGGCAACTAACTGCCAGCGGGCCTGTTCCTGTTTCGGTGAGGATTCAGCCTCACCGTCTATGTTGTGCGAAAGCGCTTTGCCTAGTACACCATGCCCATGGCGTCCTGAACCTCTGCCAGGGTCTGCTCGGCGATCTCGTTGGCACGGCGATTGCCCTCGTGCAGCACGTCCTTGACGTAATCCAGATCGTTCTCGTAGCGCTGACGACGTTCACGGATCGGGGCGAAGTACTCGTTGACGGCCTCGGTCACGTACTTCTTGAGCTGGCCGGAGCCGCCCATGCCAATCTCCTCGGCAATCTCGACCTCGGAGCGACCGGTGCAGATTGCAGCCGTCGAAAGCAGGCCGGACACACCGGGGCGATTCTCGGGATCAAACGTGATCATGCGCTCGGAGTCGGTCTGGCTCTTCTTGATGCGCTTGGCCGTTTCCTCGGCGGTCATCGAAATATTGATGGCGTTGCCGTAGCTCTTGCTCATCTTGCGACCGTCAAGGCCGGGCAGCAGCGGGGTCTCGGACAGCAGCGCTTCGACCTCGGGAAATACCTTGCCATAGCGGTTGTTAAAGCGGCGTGCGATGGTGCGGGTGAGCTCGATGTGCGGCAGCTGGTCGCGACCGACCGGCACCACGTTGCCCTTGCAGAACAGAATGTCGCAGGCCTGGTGCACCGGGTAGGTGAGTAGAAGGCCGGTGAGCTCGTGGCCCGAGGCCTCCATCTCGGCCTTGACCGTGGGGTTGCGCGCCAACTCGGCCTCGGACACCAGCGACAGGAACGGCAGCATGAGCTGGTTTGCGGCGGGCACGGCGGAGTGTGCGTAGATCATGGTCTTGTCGGGGTCGATACCGCAGGCAAGGTAGTCCATGACCATGTTGTACACGTTGTCCTGGATGTGCTCGGTGGTGTCGCGGTCGGTGATGACCTGGTAGTCGGCGATGAGTACGTTGGTCCTGGCGCCCATGTT
>USKV01000245.1 GCA_900555355.1 uncultured Collinsella sp. | reverse complement strand
TCTCGTCCAGATCTGCCGCCGCCCAGGAATCAAAGGCAAACTGGCGGTTGGAAAGATCATCCAGATCCATGACAGGCGGCTCGAGCTCGGGCTCGGGAGCCGTGTATGCCGACTGCTGCGGGGCAGCGTAGCGAATCGTGCTGTCTGCCGTGGGGCGCTGTGCCGCTGCAGCGAGAAACGCCGCCGTCTCGGACGGATCGCTAGCAGGACGGGGTGCAGGGGCGGCGTTACGCGTCGTCTGCACGATAGGACGGGTGGCAAAGTCGTCTGCGGGCACGGATGCCGGCGCGGGCGTGGCGGAAGGTGCGGGCTTTGCACTTGTCGGGCGAGCTCCGCCGCCCATGAGTTCCTCGGCAGTCCAGGGGCGGTCGCTCATCACGTCGTCGAGGCTCAGCGCAAAAAGGCCCTCTTCGCCCTCGTCAAACGCGTGTTTCGCATGCCTGGCGCCAGAAGCGGTGCCTCCGCGGCCGTTGCGTGATGCGTTGCTCGACCCCATCTTGTTCCATCCTTTCGAAATGCTCACATTCATCGATTATATGGAACTTACCTTGCGGCCGACTCTCGGATTCGTGCATTCCAGAACTTGCGCCCAAAAGGGGAGGGGTGCAGGCGCGCTGACTATTTGTCGCCGGCGGCAGCCTTTGCCTCGTTGAGGTAGCTATAGAAGCTGTATTTGGAGATGCCAAAGAACTCGCAGGCGCGCTCGCTCGACTTGGAAATGAGGAAGGCGCCGCGACGGTCTAGGTAGCCAATGGCACGAATGCGCTCGTCTTTGGTCATGAGCGCCGCGGGCTTGCCCACGTATTGCTCGCACTCGCGCAGCAGGTCTTCGAGCAGGTCGCCGATGTTTTTGGTAATGGGCTCGGGCTCGGTATAGCCCGTGCCGCCGGTGCCGGTAAAGGCGTCGAGCGAACGCTCAAAAGCCTTCATAAGCGTAATGTCAAAGTTGATGCCCAAAATGCCGACGGGCTTGCCCTCGTCGTTGCGGATAAAGATCGTCGACGATTTGAGCAGCTTACCGTCGGTGGTTTTAGTGAGGTACGGCTCGCGGTCGTGTACGTCGGCGGTGCCCTCGTGCATGGACTCGAGCACAATATGGCTGGGACCGTCACCTAGTTTGCGTCCGCTGACGTGGCCGTTTTCGATCACTACGATGGAGTGGTCCACGTCCTCGGTCTCCAGATCGTGGACGACGACTTCGCAGTTGGGGCCAAACTGGAGCGCCAGGCCGTGTGCAAGGCGCTTGTAAAACTCTATCTGTGCGGGGGTCATGGGTGCCTTCCTAAAAATTAGTTTGGGCTCACTGTGCCATAAACCACACATGACCGCAAACAAATCCATCAACAAGGCAATTCATGACCGTTCGGCGGCGAAAAAGTACCGATTACGGCAACAAACAATTCGTTAGGTATACCAATCAAAAAGTGTGATAGAACATTACTAACAAACTTTTTGTTTGGCATCCACATAAAAGTTCAGTCGTGTGATTGGGATCGGGCTGAAACGCGTATGCGGGGGCCGGCAAGAGAGGACTTAAGGAGTTCACCGTATGGCCGATAAGATCCAGTGGGCGGGCAACACGATGCCCAAGAGCGATGACAAGCACTTGGGAATCATGAGCCTCGACCATGTGAAGAAGGCCCGTGCCTTCCACCAGTCGTTCCCCCAGTACACCGTCACTCCGCTTGCCCGCCTGGACGGCCAGGCCGCGCGCCTGGGCCTGTCCAACCTGTGCGTTAAGGACGAGAGCTATCGCTTTGGCCTCAACGCCTTTAAGGTCCTGGGCGGTTCGTTTGCCATGGCCAACTACATTGCCGACGAGACCGGCAAGGACGTTGCCGAGTGCACCTTCGATTACCTGACCTCCGATCAGCTTGCCAAGGACTTTGGCCAGGCCACCTTCTTTACCGCCACTGACGGCAACCATGGCCGCGGCGTGGCATGGGCTGCCAACAAGCTGGGCCAGAAGGCCGTCGTGCGCATGCCCAAGGGTTCCACCAAGCCCCGCTTCGATAACATCGCCGCCGAGGGCGCCACGGTGACCATCGAAGAGGTCAACTACGACGAGTGCGTGCGCATGGCTGCCGCCGAGGCTGACGCCTGCGAGCGTGGCGTCATCGTTCAGGACACCGCCTGGGAGGGCTACGAGAAGATCCCGTCCTGGATCATGGAGGGTTACGGCACCATGGCTTCCGAGGCTGCCGAGCAGCTGCGCGAGATGGCCATCAACCGCCCGACGCACGTGTTTGTCCAGGCCGGTGTAGGCTCGCTGGCCGGCGCCGTGGTGGGCTACTTCACCAACCTGTATCCCGATAACCCGCCCACCTTCGTCGTGGTTGAGTGCGCGCCTGCTGCCTGCCTGTACAAGGGCGCTGCCGCCGGCGACGGCGATCCGCGCATCGTGGACGGTGACATGCCCTCCATCATGGCCGGTCTGTGCTGCGGCGAGCCCAACATTCTGGGCTGGGATATCCTGCGCAACCACGCCACCGCCTTCGTGTCCTGCCCCGACTGGGTCACCGCTCGCGGCATGCGCACCCTGGGCGCTCCCGAGAAGGGCGACCCGCGCGTCATCTCCGGCGAGTCCGGCGCTGTGACCACCGGCCTGGTCGAGACCCTCATGCTCGATCCCGAGTACGCCGAGCTCAAGGAGCTCATCGGCCTGGACAAGACGAGCTCCGTGCTCTGCTTCTCCACCGAGGGCGACACGGATCCGGATCAGTACCGTCGCATCGTCTGGGAGGGCGAGTATCCGACCTGCTAGCGGGTCTGACCTGTCCGGGTGGCGGAGCATATGTTTGCTCCCTGCTCGAACAGTCCTGCGCAAGACGGAAAGCACATTAAGTGCTTTCCTTTGCGTGCGGAACT
>USKV01000244.1 GCA_900555355.1 uncultured Collinsella sp. | reverse complement strand
TTGGGATGGGACGTCTGCACCCGCAGCTGCGCGAAAATGCACGATAAGCCGTCCCAATGGAGCCTAATGAGCTCGCGACCGTTCTATTTTGACTGCACGCTGGCTAAGTGAGTAGACTTATTTGGAAATCCTGAGCACCCGACAAATTTGCTTCAACAAACCCGCAGGTCACAGACTTGTGCTTTGGTGACGTGGTCGGCGATTCGACAAAAGTCTACTCACTTAGTTTTGAGAGACGCTAATTGTCCGCAACGAGACCCCTGTCGGGGCGATTGATGCTCAAATGTAGCCAATTCGGGACGGCTGTCCCTTGCCGCTACGACGCGAGCGTGGCAATGACGGCTTCGTCGCCGGCGTATATGAGGGTGTTGCCGTCGGGGATGATCGTTTGGCCGTCGCGCTTGAGCATCACCACGATAAAGGGGTGCTTGCCCTGCGGCACATCGCGAAGACGCTGGCCGGCCAGGCGACCGTGGGGGGTTACGGTGACCTCGCGCAGCGTAACCTCGGCACGCTCTTCGAACGTTGGGGCGGCCATCACCAGCAGATCGCCTTCCTGGATCACGGTATCGCCGTTGGGCAGCACCGGGTGCGCCCCGTCGCGCAGCACCAGGACCACGAGCATGTCCGTCGCGCTGCCAATATCGGCGAGCGAGCGCTCGGCAAACGGATGGCCAGCACCCACCTTGAGCTTTACAAATGACATGCCGTCTTCGTCGCGATAGTCGTTAAAGGTGCGGCGCACGTCGCCGGTCGCATCGATCATATCGAGCTTCTTCGCCACCGCTGGCAGCAGCGAGCCCTGCACCACAATGCTCGACACGGCAATCACAAAGACCAGGTCAAACAGGTCATGTCCACCGGGAACGCCGGCCACCACGGCAAAGAGGCTAAAGACGACCGAAGCCGCGCCGCGTAGGCCCGCCCAGCTTACGAGCGCTACCTGGCGAGGGTTTGTCTTAAAGGGCGCCAGCAGCAGACCGACGGCGATGGGGCGGCTCACGAAGAGCATGAACGCCATGAGCGCCAGGCCCGGCAGCAGCATCTGCGGCAGGCGTGCGGGCGTGACGAGCAGGCCGAGCAAGAAGAAGATCGTCATCTCGGCCATCTCGGTGAGGGTGTCGAAGAAGTGCGCCAGCTCGACCTTACCGGTGATGTCGCTCGCGCCTAGCACGATGCCGGCAAGGTACACGGCTAAAAAGCCGTTGCCGCCCAGGTAGCTCGGCAGCGCGTAGGCGACGATGGCCACGGCGAACAAGAAGATGGTCTGCGCGCCCTCGGCTGTCGCATGCGCGCGCTCGATCAGGCGGCCCGATGCCCAGCCGATGACAAGGCCCAGGCCCACGCCTAGGATGATCTGCTTGGCCAGCAGCACGGGGATGTTAATGTCGCCGCCGGCCGCGAGTGTGGCGAGCACGGCGGTGAGCATGTAGGCGACGGGATCGTTGGAGCCCGATTCGACCTCGAGCAGCGAGTCGGTGCCGCCCCTCAGCGAAAGGCTGTGCTCGCGCAGAACGCTAAAGACGCTGGCCGCGTCGGTGGATGCCACGACTGATCCCAGCAGCAGGCCGCCGATCCAGTCGAAGCCCAGCACGAAGTGGGCGAACACGCCGGTGATGCCTGCGGTGATGACGACGCCGAGCGTGCTCAGCAGCACCGCGGGCACGGCGACGGGCTTGGCGCGGTCGATGTTGGTGTTAAAGCCGCCGTAGAACATGATGAACAGCAGCGCCGTGCTGCAGACGGTTTCGGTGAGCGCGTAGTCGCTAAAGTCGATATGCGCCGGGCCGTTGACGCCCAACAGCATGCCGAGCGCGATAAAGATGAGCAGGGTGGGGAAGGGGAGTTTTTTGCCGACGGGTTTGATGGTCAGGCACAAAATGATGACGAGGCCGATAAAGAGAAGGATCTGGTTCATAGATGGTGTCCGCTCCTGGGTGGTTGGCGTGGCACGGTCAGTTATCTCCGTTTATTTGTACCCAAAGATGGTGGGTTTATGGGGTTGGATTGCGGGCGTGCGCGATATCGTCATAGACGGCTGCCGTCTTTGCCTCTGCTCGGAAACCCTTTCCAGCTTTATTGCAACGGAGTACAATGGGTAACGTTTAAGTTCAACTTGAAGTTTTAGTTGCGGCACTGGGCTTCGGCCGCAATGCAAGGAGAGGCGTACCATGGCGATCTATGTGACATCTGACGCTCACGGGCACGTGCGTGCGCTTGACGAGGCCCTGTCTAAGATCTCGTTGACGTCCGACGACACACTGTACGTGCTGGGCGACATGATCGATCGCGGGCCCGATCCGGTCGGTGTTATTAAGCTCGTGCGCTCGCTGCCCAACGCCCGCGTGCTCAAGGGCAATCACGAGCAGATCATGCTCGATGCCATCATTGGCCAGGATCCGCTCGATGCCGAGACCTGGGATATCAACGGTGGCTGGACGACGCGCGAGCAGCTCAACGACATGGAATTTGAGGCATACGAGGAGCTCGTGCGATGGATGGCCGCGCTGCCGCTCTACGCGGTGGTCGAGACTGCCGAGCGGCCGTACCTGCTGGTGCACGCCGGCATTCAGACCGAGGCGGCGCGTGCGTTTTTGCTTGAGCATGGTGTCGATTGCGGCGACGGCAGGGGAGCGGTCGATGCCGATCGCGAGCTGCTGCAGCAAATGCTCGCCGTACAGTCGTCCGATGACCTGCTGTGGATTCGTCACGGCTATTGGGATGTGCCGACCGGGCTGCTTTCTACCGAGGGTAAGGGCCCGGTCGTTGTGAGCGGTCACACGCCAACGGTGTCGCTCGGGCGTTATTGCGAGGTCGGTGGTCTTGCGGGGCTCGACGAGGAGTCGGGCCGCGGGCAGATTGTTCGGCTGGGCGGCGAG
>USKV01000243.1 GCA_900555355.1 uncultured Collinsella sp. | reverse complement strand
TAAGCGCGACGCTCTTCAAGCGAAGAGAACGACCCTAGGAGAGGCGGCGCATCCGGGGCTCTTAGGCGAGCTGATCCTCCTTGCCGGTGAAGGCGAAGGCAAGACCACCGGCCACGACGGCGGAAATGAGCATGCCGACCATAGCCCAAGCGAAGTTCATGGGGTCGGAACTCACGAAAGCCGGGAACGTAGTGACGGAACCGAAGGTGAACGCAGTGGTGACGACCTTCATGATACCGAGGAACGCGCCGCCGACGGCACCGCCGATGATCTGCGCAAGCCAGACCTTCTTGTTCTTCACGAGCATGCCGAACAGCGTGGGCTCGATGATGGCGGACAGGGCGATCGATACGACACCGGTCATCGCGAAGCTCTTGAGCTTCTGGTCGCGGGCCTTGAGGAACACGCCGAAGGCGCAGCCGATAACGGCGAAGTTGCAGGCGAAGGTGAAGGGGCAGATGTAGTCGAAGCCGTTCTGAGCGATGTTGTTGATCATGATGGGGTTCACGGCCCAGTGGATGCCCATGGACACCAGCACGGACCAGCCGCCGCCAACCAGCACGCCGGCGAACACGGAGCTGCGCTCGATCAGCCAGTTGACCACGAAGGCGATGGCCTCACCAGCGTAGACGCCCAGGGGACCGATGACGAGCATGGTGAGCGGAACCTAAACGATCAGGGAGATGGCGGGCAGCACGACGAGCTTGAGCATCTCGGAAACGTGCTCATCGAGCCACTTGTACAGGTACGAGTAGACCCAGACAGACAAGATGGCAGGGATAACCGTGGAGTTGTAGTTCATGAGAACCACGGGGATGCCGAAGAAGTCCGTCATGGCGCCGTTGCCCGCGTCGCCCATGAGGGCGATGAAGTCCGGGTAGAGCAGGCACGCGCCGAGCAGCGCCGACAGGTACGGGCTCGCGCCGAAGCGCTTACCGGCGGAGAAGCCGAGCAGCACGGGCAGGAAGTAGAACACGCTCATGGCCAGGGTGTACAGGATGGTGTAGGTACCCGTGCCCTCAGCGATGATGCCGAGCTGGGCGGCCAGGATAACGAAGCCGCGCAGGATACCGGAGCCGGCCATGGCGGGCAGCAGCGGGGCAAAGATGCCGGAGATCGCGGAGAAGACTTGGCTGACGATGCTCTCGCCCTCGTCCTTGGTAGCAGCGGAGATTTCCACGCCCGAACCCTTGACCAGCGGCTCAAACTTCTCGTACAGCTTCGGGACCTCAGTGCCGATGAGAACCTGGTACTGACCGGCCTTGTTCAGCGTGTTCACAACGCCTTCGACTTCCTTGACCGCAGCGTCGTCGCAAGCCGCGTCGTCTTTGAGATTGAGGCGCAGGCGCGTCGCGCAGTGCGTCATGCCCGAGATGTTCTCGGGACCACCGACGGCGTCCAGAATCCCCTGAGCCATCGCGTTCCAGTCGCGTTTCATTGGTTACCTCCCCATTGCGCAGAAGAGCTCGCGGACAAGCTCGGCTGCCTTAATCGCGTCGTTTGCATCGATAACGGATTGGATCTTCTCCATGCTTACGGCCTCGATGGCGTCGTTGAGCAGATGGATCATCTGGTCGTTCTGTGCAGCCTCGCCGGCAGCGGGCTCGATGACCGGGAACGTGTCGAAGTAGATTGCGCTGTCGTAACCGTGCTTCTTCACGTAGTAGAGGAACTCGAGGGTCTTCACCGGCGTGGACGTACCAATCATAAGGCCATCGTCGAAGCGACCGTTGCCGTCGTTTAGGTGAATGCCGTAGAGCTTGCCCTCGCGGCCGAACAGGTCGGCGGCCATGGCAGGGTTCTCGTGCTTCATGAGCATGTGGCAGTAATCCAGCGTGACGCCCAGGTTCGGGCGGTCTGCAGCGTTGAGAATCATGCCGGTCATACCCATGGAGTCGATGAACGCGTACGCGCGCTCCTCGTAGGGTTTGTACTCAATCGAGATCTTGAGGTCGGGCGCGTAGTCGCAAACCTTCTGGAATGCGGCTACGAGCTGGTCGAAGACGCGAGCGTAGGCGATCTGGAAGCTGTAGTCAAAGCCGTCGTGGCCGAGCCAGATGGTCACGTGTTGCCACCGGCAGTGCGGCAGTAGTCGCACGCCTCGTAGCAGAGCTCAAGGGCTTCCGCGGCAAGGGCATCATCGGCATTGCCCAGGTCACCGTTGAGGAAGGCGTTGCGGAAGCGCAGCGCGCAGCCGTTCAGCTGCAGGTCGTGAGCTGCGAGCTTGGCGGCCATGTCCTCAGCCGTGACACCTGTGCAGTGCTCGGGGTAGTTGAGGTCGACGTGCGTGAGGCCCACGCTCTGGAACTCCGCGAACACGCGATCAAGATTCTTGTCGCCATCGCGAAAATAGGAGTTGATACGAGTTGCAAGCTTCATGCTTCTACGTCCTTTACCTTCGTCCTTGATCGTTTCTGCCCGTTCGAGCACCTGATCTATATCCGTAATTCGATAAGGGCCGCCGCCTGCGCGCCGGGGCTTACCCTGTGACATGTAGATTACTGCCACATAAGTTCATTTTCAATCAGTATTTTTCACTCTTTTTCTCATTGTGTCAGAGTTTTTCACCGTATAAAGCCATCTACCTTGTTGTGGTTTTGCTGTTAATCAAGTTTGACCATTCTTGAAATTACCTGATTTTTTCTGAATTAATTTGCCGTTTATCGGTAAAAATCGACCGCTCACGGCTGACGGCGACGCAAGATGGAAGATACTTGCATGAGGAAAAGCACTGAATTCCCAGCGCCGATTCGAATGACGCGATTGGTGACGCGAGCGTCGACGGCCCGAATCTGCCGTCGGCCCCCACTAACCAAAAACGGCGCCGCTCACGCGACGCCGTCATATTCCCTGGTGCCCCCGGGCGGATTCGAACCGTCGACA
>USKV01000242.1 GCA_900555355.1 uncultured Collinsella sp. | reverse complement strand
GTAAGCCTCGGGCGGGCGGCTACTCGCTTGAAACAATATTTACTTTTCTAGTAAGCCGATGCGATAAAGGGATACCCCCTTTTGTCGCATCGGCTTACTGTATTTATATTTTCCTGTTTTACCTTTGCAGGTTCTAATGGAGGGGATACCGAAGTAGCTGCTAGTAAGTAAACGCAGCCGCTCTGTCGGAGCCGCCCTTATATCGTTCCACGCGCAGTTTCGCAGCGAAGCGAGAATGTTTGAGCATGGAATGATATAAGGGCGGCTCCGACAGAGCGGCGGACATTCGACTAGCGGATGTGCGCGGGTTTTCCGCCCCAGTAGAAGCGGCAGAAGGCTCGTTTGCGCTTTTGGGGTTTGCCTACGAGCTCCATGGTTGCGATGGCGATGTCCTCCGCTGCGCGTGGACGGCGCAGGACTTCGCCATTGATGAGCAGTGCCTTGAGCGACTCCGGATGATCGTGGAGATGGCGCAACGTCACGATGAGCTCGCGTGCGGTGGTGACATGCATGCTGGCGCCCATGCCGGTGAGCATCGTGGTGTTGGCCTTTTCCTGACCGTATGATTTGCCCAGCAGGATCATCGGCAGATGTGCGCACAGGCACTCGGTGACGGTGAGCCCGCCCGATTTGAGGATTGCCAGGTCGCAGCCGTGCATGAGGGCCGCCATGTCGTCCACGTAGTCCAGTACCGTGACGTTGTTGAGCTTCATGGCGTCGAATAGCGTCTTGAGACGGGTGGCATATTCGGTGTCTTTGCCCGGCAAAAAGATAAAGTGCATGTCCTCGAAACTGCGCAGGAAGGGGAGGGTGCGGTCCATCTCCGCGCGAAAGCGAACGTACGGTTGAGGCAAACTGGCACCAGCCATCACCAACACAACGGTCTTGTCAGCGGGGAGATGGAACTTCTCGAGTTCTTCCTCGCGATTATAGTCCGTATCAAACCCGGTGCGGATGGGGATGCCTGTGATGCGGATTTTAGTCTCGGGAACCTTACGGGGGCGAAGTGTCTCGGCCATAAATTCGTTGGCTACGCAGAATAGGTCGGTGTCCTTGTGGGGCCAAAAGCCTTCGACTTCATAGTCTGTTGGTACGCAGATGACCGGATAATCGATACCCGTAATTACGCGGGCGCCCACGGCAACATTGGCTGCTGTGATGTGCGTTGCGACCACGGCTATAGGCCTGCGGCGACGAATATATTCGTTGAAGGCGGGGAACATAATTCGCGACCATGCCGTGCCGCCACCCCAGAGAAGATGCCCCGTAAGCGTATATCGCCAGGTCAGGTCGTAAATGGGGCGTGTGGCTCCCGTAAAAGAAGCCGCGGTCTTATTGCCGTCGAATTTAATACGTCCAAAATCAAGGATATCGAGCACTTCAATCTCAACATCCTCGGGGATGCCATTGGTGCCGCGGATGAGGTCGAATGCCTGCGCAATCGCATTTGCGGCGGCCTTGTGGCCCGAGCCGACCGAGGCGTGCACGATGGTCACGAGGGGTTTTTGCTGAGCCAAGAGTGTGGTTTGCTCCGATTGGGGAGCGCTGTTCGTGAGCAGGGGAGCATCGTCGCTCGTCTGCGTCTGATCCATCGATAACTCCCCTTCGACGTTGTAACACGGATTTATCATTGTAGTGCATGAGTGTCACGTTCACGTAAATTTGGGTATGAGCGCAAAGAACGACAACGTTTCGACGAGAGGATATTCCATGACTACCGATCAGCCGATTGATGTTGCGATTATCGGTGGAGGCCCCGCGGGCTATACTGCCGCCATTTACGCTGCGCGTGCCAACCTGACGACGACCGTGATTGAGCAGGGCATGTCGGGTGGACAGATCGCCACGACCAATGAAGTCGAGAACTATCCGGGTATTCCGCTCTTGAGTGGCGCCGAACTCGGCGAGCGTTTTCAGCAACATGCAGAGGGGCTGGGAGCGCAGGTTACATGGAGCATGGTTACGGGTATCGATTACGATGCCGATGCAGCGCTGTTTACGGTGCATCACGGTATGGGCGATACGCTTGCCTCGAGCGTTATTGCTTGCATGGGTGCCACGCCGCGTCCGGCAGGTTTCGCTGGCGAGGATACCTATCGCGGTCGTGGCGTTTCATATTGCGCAACATGTGACGGCATGTTCTTCCGCGGCAAACAGGTCTTTGTCATCGGCGGCGGCAACGCTGCCTGCGAGGAAGCTCTGTTCCTGTCAGACATTGCCAGCAGTGTGACCATCGTGCTGCGCCGCGACCAGTTCCGTGCGCCTGATGGTGTTGTTCAGAAAGTACTCGAAAAGGACAATATTACAGTTAGGTACCAAACTAGTATTGCGGAGCTTTCTGGTGAAGCGATGCCCACGACAATTACGTTCAAGGACAATGCGAGCGGCAAAACGCAAGCCGAGACCTTTGAACCTGGCTCATTTGGCATTTTTGTTTTTACCGGCACGCAGCCACATACCGAGCTTGTTAAGCATCTCGTCGATCTAGCTCCTGACGGCGGCATTGTCACCGACGATTCTATGGCCACCCGTACGCCCGGCTTATTCGCAGCTGGTGATATCCGTTCCAAGCGATTGCGTCAGGTTGTGACCGCTGTTTCGGACGGAGCCATAGCGGCAACCAGCGCATATGCTTTCCTACGCGGATAAGTACGATAATATATCTTATGTAAGGTTGCTATCTTTAAACAAAGTGGTTTGACGGTGCATCAATGTACAGTCAAACCACTTTTTCTTGGCGGCTATGTGGTATCCAAAACTAGATAACCTAGAATACAATATAGAAAATGAACGGAGGATCCTTATGAACCACGTCAAACATGTTATCCCGATGTCCGATACATCGGTCAGCATTAAGCCGGAGGATATTCAACCGACGGTGCTGCCGGACGCATTTATTCAGTCCGATATGGTGGGTAAACTTAA
>USKV01000241.1 GCA_900555355.1 uncultured Collinsella sp. | reverse complement strand
CGTCGCCCAACGCGCGATTGATGCGCTGCATCATGGAGCTTACGTAGTTCAAACGCATGGTGAGGTTGTACGTATAGGTAAAGATCATGACGAGCGAGCCAGCCGAGATGCCAAACCACGCGTTGCCGCCCGCCACGAACACACTCACCACGGCCATGGTGATGACGATGAGGCCCGAGGTCGTAAAGTTGCGCTGCATCATGGCGTGCATCGAGACCGTCTCGGCGTCGCGCGCGGCACGATCGGCGGCGTCGAACAGATCGCGTTCAAAGTCCTCGCGCCCGCAGGTCTTGACGGCCAAGATGTTCGTGACCGCGTCGGAGAGCACGCCCGAGAGCTTGTTCTGCGCGGCGGACGTCGCGGCCGAAAGCGGCATGATGCGCTTGTACATAAGCCAGACAAACGCGATATAGACGACCATGATACCCACCAGGATCACGGTAAACGTCGGCACCACCGAGGCGAGCGCCGCCACCGTGCAGACAACCGAGGTGATGGTGGGAATGAGCGAATACACCGTCACGTCCACCAGACCCGTGTAGCCGCTCATAAAACGGCTCGTCTGGCTCACGAGCGATCCGCCAAAGCGGCTGGTGTGAAATGTCATGGATTGATTGGAGAGCGTGTCGAAGCACAGGCGCGCCAGGTGATAGTTGCCCGCAATCTCGAGCTTGTAGACGGTGTAGTCCTGCAGCTTGGAGAGGATCTGGCCTACCAGATTAACGAGCACGAGCGCCAGAATGTAGGGGCCAAAAACTTCAAACACCTGGTCGCCTGCCACGGGGCCGGCTTGGACGCGGTCGACGATAAGCGCCATCACGTAGGTGTTGGCAAACGTGAGCAAAAAGATATAGCCCGCCGACGAGAACACCGAGAGAAAGACGATCAGCGGCTGCGTGCGCGTGACGTCCCAAAAACGCTGCAGCGTGCGACGCACGGTGGAGCGTTTGAGCGGACTGGTGTTTCTCTGAGACATGGGCTTCCTTTCGCGTCTGATAGGGCGAAACGCCATTGTTGCACACTAAAGCGCACTTCAGGCAAGTGCGACGCGAAAAGCGCCCGCGCCCCGCGCTTGCGCAGGCGCCCCGCCGTCAGATGAAGCTAGTCCTCGTCTTTTTGGTCTGCGAGCAGGCTCGCAGACGTAAGCCCCAAGATCTCGTCGGCCTCCTCGGCATCTTCCAGGGCGTCGATGTCCTTGAGCTTGCGCTCCATGACGTTGGTGCGCGTGGTGATGATGCCCTCGACCGTTTTGCCCGCGGTCTCGATCTGCTGCTGGGCGCGGCGCAGCGCCTTTTGATAGCGCGGCAGCTCGGCCTTGACAGCGGAGAGCACGCGCAGTACATCGTCGGTGCGTTTTTGCAGCTTAAACGTTTGGTAACTCATCTGCAGGCTGTTGAGAATGGCCGCCATGGTGCTGGGGCCGGCAACGTTGACGTGATAGTCGCGGCCCAGGGTCTCGATAAGCCCGGGACGGCTGACGACCTCGGCGTACAGTCCTTCAAACGGCACGAACATGATGCCAAAGTTGGTCGTTGCCGGCACACTCAGGTACTTTTCGCAGATATCCTTGGCCTCGCGCTTGACCATGGTGTCGAGCGTCTTGCGCGCAGCCGCCACGGTCTCCGCATCGCCCGACTCCTGCGCGTCGAGCAAATGCTCGTACGCGTCGCCCGGAAACTTGGAGTCAATCGGCAGCAGCACGGGATCGCCCTCGTCCACCGGCAGCTTGACGGCAAACTCAACGCGCTCCGAGGCGCCGGGCTTGGTGGCGACGTTTTCCAGATACTGGTCGGGTGTAAGGATGTCCGCCAGAATTGCACCCAGCTGCACCTCGCCCAAAATGCCACGCGCCTTCACATTGCCCAGTACGCGCTTAAGATCGCCCACGCCGGTGGCGATGGATTGCATATCGCCCAGGCCCTTGTAGACGGCTTCGAGCTGGTCGCTCACCTGCTTAAACGATGACGACAGGCGATCGTTGAGCGTGCGGGAGAGCTTCTCGTCCACCGTTGCGCGCATCTGATCGAGTTGCACGTTGTTGTCTTTGCGGATAGCACCCAGCTGGGCATCGACCGTCTCGCGCACCTTGTCCAAGCGGTGCTCGATGCCCTCGCGGTTGGCACCGAGCTGCTGGGCCGTCTCGCGGCGCAGGTCATCCATCCGGTCACCAGCTTGCGAAAACTCACGCGCGATGGTCAGGTAACGTTGCTGCTCCACGGCCGCATCTGTCGTCTGCTGCTGCGCGATGGCATTGGCCGTGCGGCGAGTTTCGGCCAGCGCGACGTTCAGGGCATCGAGCGCGTTGTTGGCCTGCTCGAGTGCTGCCAGCGTTTCCGCGCTACTGTCGCCACGCTCCCGCAACTCGGCACGCAGGCTCTTGAGCTGGAGGGCGCAAGCCACAGCAACCCCCACCGCCACCAAGGCGATCACAACAAGCACAATATCAATAGCAGACATAAACTCCGCCCAACAAACCCAATCGAGCACCGATCAAAACCGCGATCAATCTTACCCCGTCACACACACGGATCACTCACTGCCTTGCAGACAAATTTCTCTTAGAGCCGCGGACGCTAAAACGCTAGCTCTCCCAGCCGGCACGAATGGTTGTTACGACATCGCCTAGGCGCTGGCCGAGGGCTGACAGATGTTGGAGCACCTCGTTGGGCGATGCGCCGTTGAGGATGCACGTGAGCGCATACGAGACCAAGAAAATCGCCGCAAGTCCTAGCGGAATGAGCACGATCATCGCCAATGTGCGCAGGAGCTGGCCCATGCGGCGGCGACGCGTGCGACTTTTGTCGAACGCGAGCTCCTGCGCATATGAATCTTGCTGTACGGAATAGGCCTCTGGTGCCGATTCGCCCGCAGGCGAAACCGCAGGCGTGGCATTTTGCGCAGGGGGCTGGGCTGCCGCCCCCTGCATTTGCATCTCCATGAGTCGTTGCTGCTGACG
>USKV01000240.1 GCA_900555355.1 uncultured Collinsella sp. | reverse complement strand
CATGAACGATTCGGGCAACCCTGATCCGGAATACTGGAAGAAGTCACCGCGCGAGTCGGGCGCCAAGCAAGCAAACCGCTACCTCGACGAGATGGAGGGGAAGTGGAATCAGTACAAAAGCATGAGTGCCGGTTCGGGCACCGATCCAAGAAACACCAAGCTCCTTCGCCACCATTGCACGCCGCTGTTCACGATGGATATCGCCACACAGCTGTACGGCTCGCTCGCCTACGATTGGGCGGGCAAAACCTGGGGTAACAACAACGACCCCGCATACGGCAATATTAAGGCCCTCTTCCAGGTAAGAACCGACCTCAATTGGACCGAGCAGTTTACCCTAGGACCGGTGCCGTTTTTCCTAAACGTCAACCCCTGGGTGTTGGCGAAGCTGGCGCTCGCCGTGGGTGCCCACACGCACGGCAGCGGCGCGGCATTTTTTAAAAACATTTCGCTCGACTATTCCAACACGTCGGGCTCATTCACTATCCAGATCGGGCTCGCCGTCACCTTTGGCGCCGGCGTTGCAGGCGTCGCTTCGTCTGCCGTGCGCGGCGCCGCATCCCTCACGCTGTTCATTGGGTACGAGAAGGCAGATGGACACCAGCTTCCGCGACTGCGCGTAGGTGCAGACGTCGATGTCGATGTGATACTCCAGTTCGTAATGTTCAAGTGGACCACCAAGGCTTGGTCGGGGTCGTGGCCCACACTCCTCGATTCGTGGAATATGTCGGTGAACAATGGCAACCAGTATATGCCCCAGCGCTCTGAGCTCGCATTGGGCGGAGATACGCCTTACACGCTGGATGTCTGCTTCGGCTCGGCCGGCAACGCCGAGGCGGGCGGCGTGCCGCAATTTATCGCATCGGCCACCATCGTCACCAACGCCGAGCTGCTCGCACGCGCCGAGGTTAATGCCACTGCCGCAAACGTTGCGCCTGTCGTGCGCGATTGGGATCAAGCGGTCACGCGCATTGAGCTCGAGTCGGATGCAGAAAGCGACGACACGGGACAGATCGAGCATTTCGTCCACGCACTGATAGAGAACGACGAAAACGCCGCGCCGATGTATGAGTACACCCATATCAGGCAGGCGGCGAACGCCGTTGCGTACCCCAACACCAATTCTGCTGGTGTATCGGAGGACGAGCGTGGCGGCATCAAGCCCTCGAGCGACAACGTGCTGTTTACTGGCGTGCTCAGCGAAGCCCACATGAAGCTGGCAATGATTGCCGGCGTAGAATGCCTGTTCCGTATCGCCTCGGTGCGCTACGGCGACAATGGCCGCTCGCGCCTAGTGGTGCACACAAAGGCAAACGGCACGTGGTCCGCTCCCACGCCCGTGGACTTCCCCCTTGGGTTTGGCGAGGGCGACGTGGAGCGCGACGGCATATACGATTACGACTTCGACGTGGTGGAATATACGGACGGAAGAGGAAACCAGGACGCCTACGTGTTGCTGGTCTCGGGCGAGCGCCGCGACGGCGACAACACCCTTTTCGATGCGGCGAGCACATCCGGCATACTGTCCGTTGTGCGCCTGCGCATAAGCAACGGCGGAGTTCGCGTGGTGTCGCATACGTCATGGCGCAGCATTTCGCGCGGCCGCCTGCAAGAGGATGGCTACCATTGCCTGCAGTGCCCGCGCATCACGGTGGGCAAGACGCTGGTCGACGGACGTCTGTCGGGTGCCTACCTCCACCGCCGCGGAACCACCGCAGAAAAGGCACTCGGCAGCGAGGCTGAGGTTGCGCTGGAGTGCTTTACCCTGTGGTCGGACGTTTCGGGCGACAGCCTGACGTTCCGCCAAGTTCTCCGCTTTCCGCAAGCACCGTCGAGTATCGAACTGGGCGAGCCCGAGGATATCAACGGCAAAATGGTGGTGCCCGTTGCGTACGAGACCGCAGACGGTTGCGGCTGCGCATCGTACGCCGTGATCGGCCAGTCCATCGCGGGCTGGGGCGTTATGTCACCAGACGCCACGGTACCCCGTGCGGTGCCGTGGCCGCAGCACACGGGCTTTTTGGCTACCGTCAACGAGCAACTGCAGCATATTACTTGGGCACGAGGCGCATCGGCATTTGCAACGCAGCCCGTGGGTGCCGCAGGCTGTGGCCCGGCATCGTTTAGCGTAAGCAACAACGGCAGGTGCGTGCTCTATGTAGAGAACACCGATGGCAAGGTGGGACAGACCTACGACGAAGAAGGCAACCCGGTAGCAGTGATGGGCAAGCACTTCCGCATCTTCGCCAGCACCTTGGCAGGCGATCTGTTTACGGAGCCGTTCGTGATGTGCGAGCTGGACCATCCCGTCGATCAGATAACGACATTTTTGACGTCGGGGAGCATACTCTCCGCGCTCGCTACGCACATTGTGAGCGCGGAGAAGAGCGAGGCAGAGCTGCACGGCATCGAAGTGCCCTTGGTGGCGTGTGCCACTCCGACGGGCGCGGTCGCTACCTCGGGCGCGGTGGTGCCCGGAGCAGCAGGCGAATCCTTCATGGTCACGGTGCGAAACGACGGCAACACCTTGCTGACCGCCGGCACGATCGATCTGTACCGAGAGGGCTCCAGCCAGCCGTTCTCCAGCGCATCCATCGGGTTCGGAGCGAACACACGCATGGCATCGATCTACGATCCAGAGCTTGCCGAGGACGCTTCGGCCAACGACATGACACACGTGAAGTACGCGCTCGAGACGCTGGGCGCACGTTTTGCAACGCACCCACTGGTAGCCGACAGTGGCAACGCCGTGCTGGCACCAGGTTGCACGGCACAGTTCCGCATGAGCTTCGCCATCCCCGAGAGCTGGAGCGACGAAGTGGGCAAACGCGTAACGCTGTATGCGAAGGCGCGTAATCTGGTGGCGCTCGATCCCGTAACGCTCGAGGAAATTCGACCGGGGGCAAACTCGGCGCTGGGTGCCGTACTGCATGAGCTTCATGTGCCTGACGCGGCATGCGAGCGCT
>USKV01000239.1 GCA_900555355.1 uncultured Collinsella sp. | reverse complement strand
CGTACCAGCTGCGATCAAGATAATACCGGCCTGCTCGCCAAATTGTGCAGACATGGGAGCAAAGCCCATAAAGCTGGCGATGACGATGACATTGTTGAGAACCGGGGCAAACGTCGACCAGAAGTAGTCGCGGTGTGCGTTGAGAACGCCCGAGAACACCGAGCCCAAGCCATAAAACAGAATTTGGATAGCAAAGAAGCGGAACATGAACGCAGCGGTATCCATGCTGCCGCCATCGCCCGAAAGGAACGACTGCGTCCAAATAAAGCCGGGAGCAAACACGGTGCCCAGCAGCGAGATACCGCCCAGTAGCAGAAGCAGAATACCGAGCAGGTTGCCGACATACTCGTTCGATGCCTCACGGCCCTGCTCGCGCCTCACGCCCATATACACCGGCAAAAACGCCGTAACGAGCATGCCGCCCATCACGAGCTCGTAGAGCATGTTGGGCAGGTTGTTGGCAACCTGATAGGAGGACGAGAGCAGCGACATGCCGATGGCGGCCGCCATGGCCCACGTGCGGATAAACCCGGTGACGCGCGACACGATGGTCAGCACGGTCATGAGGCCAGCAGAACGACCAACCGTGGAGTAGTCCGACGAACCCATATCGTCTACGTCGTCCTGAGAGTCCTCATGAACCTCATCTTGTGGCGGCAAATCGTCCACGACGGCAAAGGAACCGGTCATCGCAAAGGGATCGTCAACCAAAACGGCGTCATCAGCAGGTGCGACGTCATCGCTGTTCGGCATGTTGTTTCCGGATACGGCATCATCATCGAATATGGCATGGTCGCCAAACACCGTGTCAACTTCTTTGGCGGCGACGGTTCGGGCAGAAAACGACAGAGGGTCCCAGTCGTCATCATCGTCGATGGCCACGCCCTCGACGGGATCGGTCGAACCAAGCGGCGACCATTCGTCATCCGAAAGAAGCGGTTCGCCATCATCATGAGCCGCGGGCTTGGCGGAACGAGCGGCAGGAGCGCTCTGCGGTGTGCTCTTTCCCTGGGCTGCCATCAAAAACACCGCCGTCTCATCGGGACGCGGCACACGAGGAGCCTCGGAGGCGATCGACTTCACGCTGGCGCTCGATTGAGCGGCGGCCAAAAAGACAGCCGTCTCATCGGGACGAGCCGAAGAAAGAACCGTACGGGGAAGCGCCGTGCCGGCACCGGCGGCACGCAAGTACACGGCCGTCTCGCCCGGGTCAGCGGCAGCGGACCAAGCGTTTCGAATCTCGTTATCGAACGAAGCGGCCTCGGGCGCGGGCGCCTGAGGAGCCGACCCTTTTGCAAAGTGAGCTCCGCGCTTTGATTCTTCCTGCGGCATCGCTCAGTCCTCTCTCGTGATCGGGGCAACCGTCGCCCCGCAAAATGCAACTAAGTCATCGGGAGCAAGCTCAAGCTGATAGCCGCGCTTGCCACCCGAGATAAAAATGGTATCCCAAAGGACGCATGTCTCATCGATCAGCGTCCGAAAGCGTTTTTTCATACCGACCGGGCTGCAACCGCCGCGGACATACCCCGTCGCGGCAGGCAGATCTTTGACATGCATCATGGTCAGCGACTTTTCGCCTGCGGCACGCGCGGCAGCCTTGAGGTCGAGCTCGTCGGCAACAGGAATGCAGCACACGACATGGTCGTTTGACGGCGTCGTGCAGACCAGGGTCTTAAATCCCTGACCGGGCTCCTCGCCAAGCTGCTCGGAAATCGCGACGCCCAGGCCCGACGATTCATCGCCATCGTCTTCGTACGTATGGAGAACATAGGAGATGCCGGCGCTTTCCAGCTCGCGCATCGCATTGGTTTTTGGCGTCTTAACAGCCTTTGCCATGGCACATCCTTTCCCTCGCAGAGCGACGCAAGGATTAAGTATAGGGCCAATTCCGTCGCATATGCCATCTCGACACACAGAAGCGCCACCGAATCAGAAGGAATCGGTGGCGCGTCGGTACTACAACGTCTTTTTACTGCGCGTCGAGCTGCGCCTGACGCTCACGGTCACGCTTGAGCAACGGCGCCAAGAACTTGCCCGTGTAGCTCTGCGAACATGCCGCGACTTGCTCCGGCGTGCCCGAGACCACGACGGTTCCGCCGCCATTGCCGCCCTCGGGGCCCATATCGATCAGGCGGTCGGCAACCTTGATGACATCAAGGTTGTGCTCGATCACCAGAACCGTGTTGCCCGCATCGACCAGGCGCTGCAAAACGTCGAGCAGCTGACGGACATCCTCAAAATGGAGGCCGGTTGTGGGCTCGTCCAAAATGTAGAACGTCTTGCCCGTCTGACGACGATGAAGCTCCTTGGCAAGCTTCACGCGCTGCGCCTCGCCGCCCGAAAGCGTCGTAGCGGGCTGGCCCAAGCTCACGTAGCCCAGACCCACGTCATATAGGGTCTGCAGCTTGCGCTTAATCTGCGGGATATTCCCAAAGAAAGCCAGTGCTTCGGTGACACTCATGTCGAGCACGTCCGAGATTGTCTTGCCGCGGTAGGTAACCTCGAGCGTCTCGCGGTTATAACGCTTGCCGCCACATACCTCACAGGGGACATAGATATCGGGAAGGAAGTGCATCTCGATCTTAATCTGGCCATCGCCCTTGCACGCCTCGCAGCGACCTCCGCTTACGTTAAAGGAGAAACGTCCCGGCGAGTAGCCGCGCGCCTTCGACTCCGGCGTGCTTGCAAATAGCGCACGCAGATCATCCCAAAGGCCAATATAGGTCGCAGGGTTCGAACGCGGCGTGCGACCGATCGGTGACTGGTCGATATCGATTACCTTATCGATGCACTCAATGCCCTCAATCTTCTTGTACGGCCCCACGGGACGCGTCGAACGATGGATGGCATTCGTAAGCGCGGGCGCAATCGTATCGGTGACCAGGGAGCTCTTGCCCGATCCCGAAACACCGGTAACGACTGTGAGCGTACCGAACTCAATCTTGGCGGTAACGTTTTTGAGGTTGTTAGCGCGGGCGCCCGTGATCTTAAGACAGCCGCGG
>USKV01000238.1 GCA_900555355.1 uncultured Collinsella sp. | reverse complement strand
GTAGACCGAGGTATCAACATCGTGACCGCGCTTTTTCAGCTCAAGCATGACCTTGGTGATCATCGGGATGTCCAGTCCGGCGGCAATGATCTCGTCCGAAAGCGGGGAGAGCGGGCGGGCGCCCAGGCGGCCCTGGCCCACAAAGGTTGCCTCTGCCCCCAGCGCGCAGGCGACAGGCAGCATAAAGCGCAGCGTGGAGCCACTCTCGCCGCAGTCGAGCGTGCCGCCGGCAAGGGCCTTGAGCAGGCCAAATTCAATGCTTTTCATGGTGGGGTGGACCTGGAAGCCGTCCTCGACGGTCTCGATGCGGGCACCGAGCGCCGTGAGGCAGCGCACCGTGGCCTCGATATCGGCGCAGGTGGTGTTGCAGGTAACGTGCGTCTCGCCGTTGGCAAGCGCGGCGCAGATGATGAGGCGATGCGCCATCGATTTGGACGCAATGGCGGGAACGGTGCCCTTGAGCGGGGACGGGGTGATGCGGGCTAACATGCGGAAACGTCTCCCTTCTGGCCGAGGCCCTCGGCAATCAAATCGTGGAATGTGGAAAGCGGCATGCGGTCGATGCTGCAACGGCCAATGCCGTGCGGAATTACCAGGTCAATGGTGTCGCCCGCGCGCTTTTTGTCGTGGAGCGCCTCGGTAAAGACGGCATCGGCGGAAAGCCCGCAGCGGGTCTTGAGGCCGTGGCGGGCGCAGAGCTCCTCAATACGGCCGGGCAGCTCGGCGTCACAAATGCCGTGCAGGGCTGCGGCACGCGTGATGATGCCCATGCCAATCGACACGCAGTTGCCGTGGCCGAGCTCAAAGTGCTCGCAGGCCTCGACGGCGTGTCCGGCGCTGTGTCCAAAGTTGAGGAGCTTGCGCTGATTGGTTTCGCGCTCGTCGGCAACGACCACGGCGCGCTTAATGTCGATATTGCGGGCGATGATGAGCGCTACGCGGGCTACATCGCGGTTGAGCAGCTCCAGCGTGAGCGGGGTCTTCTCCAGCTCGGCGAAAAGCTCTGGGTCGGCGATCACGGCGTGCTTGACGACCTCGCCGCAGCCGTCGGCGAACTGCTCGGGCGTGAGGGTCGCCAGGCACCCCACGTCAGCGATGACCACGCTCGGCTGCCAAAAGGCGCCGGCCAGGTTCTTGCCGGCTGCCAGGTCGATGGCCGTCTTGCCGCCAACCGACGAATCTACCATGGCGAGCAGGCTTGTGGGAATTTGCACAAACTTGCAGCCGCGCATGTAGGTGGCGGCCACAAAGCCCGCAACGTCGCCCACGACGCCGCCGCCGAGTGCCACGATCACGTCGGAGCGCGAAAGCTCGTGCTCGGCCACAAACTCCAAAATGCCAACGTAGGTCTCGGCACGCTTATGGGCCTCGCCGGCCTCGAAGGTGCAGATGCTCACCTCGTAGCCTGCGGATTCGAGGCTCTGCTTAACGGGCATCTGGTAGAGGGGGCCTACATTGGTGTCCGTCACGATGACGGCCTTGGTGCCGCCGGCAGTGGCGCGCACGAGCGGTCCCGCCTGCTCTAGCAAAAACGTGCCAACATGCACCTGGTAGGGGCGTGCGGTGTCGATATCGATGGTAATCGCCATAAGCTATGGTCCTTTCGACCTGGCGTGATAGGTGGTCTAGTGGGAGGCCTCGTCGTCGAGCGCGCGCTTGATGCGGTCGCCCTCGGCAAGGAGATTCTCCAGATAGCGCTGGTCGCGGTCCTTAAGGGCGCGGCTGTAGGCGCCGAGCGATTCGATCAGATGGTCGATCTCGAAGGCGAGCGCATCGGCGTCGTCGATCATGAGCTCGGACCACATCTGCGGATTGAGGTGCGCTACGCGGGTGAGGTCGCGGTAGCTGCCGGCCGAAAAGCCGTGGTGGACCTGGGCGGTCGGGCTCTTAACATAGGCGTTGGAGACGACGTGCGCAAGTTGGCTCGTGAAGGCGATGACGCGGTCGTGCTCGGCGGCGCTGGTCACGCTGAACTTGCCAAAGCCCAGGGGACGTACCATCTCGCGCACCTGGCCCAAAAGCTCCAGCTTAAGTGCGTCGTCCACTGCGGGCGGTACGAGCACGAGCGGTGCGTCCTGGAACAGGTCGGCGCGGGAATGCGCGTAGCCCGAGAACTGCGTGCCCGCCATGGGGTGCGCGCCCACAAAGTAAAAACCGTGCTCGCGGGCAAGCTCAAAGGCGCGCTCGCACACGATACCCTTGACGCCCACGGTGTCGATCACCACGGGGCCCATGATGGCCTCGGTGTCGGTGGCGTCGGCGAGCGCCTGGGCATGCTCCTCGAGCCACTCGATGCAGGCCTCGGGGTAGCATGCCAGGACGATGATGTCGCATTCACCGAGCGTCTCGTTGTTGAGCTCGCCGGCAACGGTGCCCATGCTGGCGGCCGTCATGACGTCGTCATTGGGGTCCCAGGCCAGCACGCGGACGCCCGCCTGCGCATAGCCGCGGGCAAAGCTGCCGCCGATGAGGCCTAGGCCCACGATGCCGGCGCACTTGGGGCCACCCTGGTTAACGCGTGCGTTTCTCACCGTACCCATGGCCTACTCCTGAACGGTCTCTTGACAGACGACCTCGCGGATGGCGCGGATGCGGCGCATGGTGTCGTCGAACTGGTCGGGGGTGAGGGCCTGAGCACCGTCGGACCAAGCGTGGCTCGGGTCATCGTGGACCTCGATCTCCAGACCGTCGGCACCGGCGGCCACAGCAGCCAAAGCCATGCTCTCGATGTACTTATAATCACCGGTGGCGTGGCTGGGGTCGGCGACGACGGGCAGGTGCGACAGGTGGTGCAGCACCGGCACGGCGTTGAGGTCGAAGGTGTTGCGGGTGCGGGTCTCGAAGGTGCGGATGCCGCGCTCGCACAGGATGACGTTGTCGTTGCCCTCGCTCATGATGTACTCGGCAGCCATGAGCAGCTCGTCGATCGTGCCGGACATGCCGCGCTTGAGCAGAATCGGGGTCTGGGTCTTGCCGACCTCCTTGAGCAGGGGGAAGTTCTGGGCGTTGCGGGCGCCGATTTGCATGACGT
>USKV01000237.1 GCA_900555355.1 uncultured Collinsella sp. | reverse complement strand
TCGTTTTGCGTCACGACGGTCACCTTCACGCGACGGGATTGCTTGCCCTCGTCGTCGGTTGCCACGTTGACGTAATAGTGTTCGCCGTCTTCGGTCATGAGCGCCATCGTCGGCACCATCACCACGTCGTCGAGCTGCTCGGTCACCACCGATACCTCGGCCGTCATGCCCGGCTTCAGGCGCGCGTCGGGCGCCTCGATGAGAATGTCGACGTTAAAGGTTACGCTGCCGCCGCCACCGTTGGCGGCGTCGGAGTTTGCCACCGACGCGATAGCCGTGACGGTGCCCTGGCTCACGATATCGGGAAACGCGGGATACGTGACGTTGGCGCTCTGTCCAACGGCGATCTTGGCGATGTCCTTTTCGCCCACCTGTACGGTCACCTTCATCTTGGATAGGTCGGCGATCTGCATGCACTGCTTGCCGCCGCTCGTGTCGCCTTCGCCCATGACCATGCCGCCCGAGACGGTGGCGCCAACCTTGGCGTTGAGCTCCACGATGCTACCCGAGCTCGGGGCCGTGACCGTACGGCTGGCTGCCTTGGCGTTCGCCTGTTCGAGGTTTGCCTGGGCCGATGCGAGGCTGCGCTGCGCGGCCGATACGGCGTTCGTGTCCGCTGATGCGGCGGAGACGCCAGCCGCTGTGGAAGCTCCATCGACGTCCGTCGTCGGGGTGGCCTGTGCGGCAGCGGCGGCTTTCTGTGCGTTGGTGAGGTCTTCCTGGGCGGCTGCAACTGCACGCTGCGCCTCGGCAACGTTGCGGTCGAGCTCGTCGTTTTTAATGGTCATAAGCACGTCGCCCTCGTTGACGGATTGGCCTGCCTGCACGTTAATCGAATCGACCGTGCCGTCGACAGAAGGGGAGACCACTGAGGACGAAATGGGTTTGAGCTGGCCTTTCGCCTCGACCGTTGTGGTAAATGTGCCCTCGGTCACCATGTCGGTCACAGGCCCGCTAGCGCCCTGTGGCTGCGTATTTATAACAAGGGTTGCGACAATGGCAATGAGCGCGATGGCGCCCACGACGCCGGCGGCAATACCGCGTCGAATCAGCTTTTTGCGTCGACGTTCGGCACGTTTTGCCTTGAGCTTGGCATATGCCTCTTCATCGGAAATCTCGGCCGTATCGTTTGTGCGTCCGCCCTGTTTGTCGGCAGGTATGTCTGTAATCAGAGGAATCGTTTCGGTGGCACCTTCGGGCGTGTTCTCGGTATCATCCGGGCCCGGGGTGATGGTGGGGACATTCGGCATAGCGTCTCCTTTATAGAAAGAACCTCGATAATTATATGCGCCCACCGGTTGGGGCGGGCGCATAGGACGGTTTCTTTCGGAACTGTTAGATTGGTCGCAGCGGTTCCACGTTGTAGGAATGCGCGCGTTGCACTACGAGTGGACAACCACGCACAGGCCGACTTTGATGCAGTCGTGAAGTGCCTTGGCGTCTGCCAGACGCAGGTTGATGCAACCGTGGCTGCCGCACCACTTGTACGACTCGGCGTTATCGAAGCTCTTGTCGTTTTGCCAGGTGGCATCGTGGAAGCCGATCATGTTGCCCTCAAAAGGCATCCAGTAGCTCACCGGGCTCTCGTATTTGGGCTTACCGGTCTCGGGGTCCTTGGCTCCGATCAGGGTGCTGCCGCCGTCGTTGCTGTTGATCTGCCACACGCCCTCGGGGGTGGCGTCTTCGCCCGGTTTGCCGGAAATAAAGTTGGCCTCCCACACGATATTGCCGTTCTCGTCGTAGTAGCGCGCGTGCTGCTCGGACAGATCGACATCGATGTATGCCTTCCAGTCGGGCTCTCCCTTTGCGGTAAAGGTGTCGGCCTTCTGGGAGTACTTGATCTCGATTTCGCCGGTCTGCTTGTTGTTAATGGCGTCCTCGACCTGCTTGGCGAGCGAGCTGCTGTCGATGGACCAACCAAAGTCGCCGCCTTCGACGGCGCACTGTTTGCCATCGGCGCGCGTCCACCAGCGAGTGGAGCCCACGGTATTAAAGCCGTTGGCGAGCCCGGCTGCCCAGCTGCTGATCTGCGACGTATCGAGCGTGGGGTTGGCCGGATCGGCAAAGCTGATCCACTGCAGCACGGAGCTGCCGTCGACCTTTCCGGCATCCTCGCCGTTGAGCTTGAGGGTCACGTTGACGCCCAAGAAGTTATTGGCGGCATCGCATGCGGCCTGAATCTGATCATCTGTCAGCGTTCCATTGAGTGGCTCATAGGCATCGTTGCCGAGCTTGGAAAGATCTACGGACTCGGCCAGCGAGGCAAGCTCGAGCTCGGCATACTTGATGACATGCTCGCGGTTGAGTTTTTCGTTGGAGCGTGCCTTCCCGACGGTAAACTTGCCTGCCTGCTCGTCATAGGAGCTATTGGCCTCGAACGTGCCCGAACGGCCCTCGTTAAACTCGTCGATGGCGGCGACCAGATCCTTCTCAAACTTCTTTTGGTCAAAGGTATCGGAGAGCATGGACAGGTCGACGTCTTGATCAAGATCGACTTCGTTGGTGGTAGCGGTTGTTTTGGTCTTGCCGCTTAAGGATTCCACAAGGCGGACCGGCCATACAAAGGCTTCGTTGTGGCTGATGATCTCTTTTGCGGCAGCTTCGCCATCGACGATGGGCTCATCGGACTCGGGCTGATAGGTCCAGCTAAAGCTGTCATCCGAAACGGTGAGCTTGTAGTGCTTCCATGCCGAGTTGACCTTGGTGGCTGCCGAAGATGCGTTAGAGAGCGAGATGTCGACGCCGGCGATGGTAGTGTTGGGGTAAGCGACCTGCGAGAACGCCACGACGCCTACGATATAGACGATCGCGACGAGGCCGAGGACGACAAAGAGGGCCGTCTTTCCGCCCGACTTGCTGCTTTTGTTGGTGCGCTTGTCCGCGGGCCCGCGATTGTTTGCCGCGCGAGCGTGCGAAGGGGCCTGCTTGGGGGCGGCACCGTGTGCGGGACGCTGCTGATATTGTTGATGCTGCTGGTATTGACGCTGATTCGGGCGCTGAGAGGCATTGGCCGGGCCGTGTTGTTGGCTGTGAGCCGGCGCGAT
>USKV01000236.1 GCA_900555355.1 uncultured Collinsella sp. | reverse complement strand
GTCGAAAAATGTCGACTTTGGATGCTGGTGTACATGTTTGGGTGTGGTGGGTAACTAGGCAATCATTGCATCAAGCGTGATGAGCTCCCTGAGTCGCTCCGTGCGTGTTTGCCCATGGCGCTTTGCTTTTGCGTCAAACGCATCAAGAACAGACTCACCCACACGTGCCGATAAAACAACGCTTGGCTCATCGGAGATCGACGGCCTTCCCAGCTTGATGGTGCGACCCTTCGGCCACTCATCTTTTTCGTATGCCTCCGCGGCTTTCTCCAACTCTCCGGGAGCAAACCCCATCATCTTTTCGAGCTGCTTAGCGTCCATAGCGCCTCCTATCGATCGGCATAATGTCGAGCAGAGGTCAACGGATACTCTTTTTGTATACAGTTTTGTAGACAAAAATACAAGCAGTTTATCGGGACAATTAGCTTGTTTTGATCCGCCTGCTCGATAGGAAATGAGCATTGACGGTTTCGATACTCCTTTGCTTTTCAGCCTGGAATTTGGATGCTCATTGAACTTCCGGAGGGGAGCGTTTTATTAAGCTATCGAGATTCTGGGCAGGAGCTCTCACCGGTCTTCGATAGTGGGACCAGCTTAATTCGCGACACAGTGTGTCGCGAATGGGAGTAGTCGTTAGGTGTCCTTCAATGGCTAGTCATACAAGAACGTCCAAGTGCCGGATTTTGTCATTTAGTATCGTTCTCAGCGACTATTCTGGAGGGTCGTGGTCAAAAAAGGGCAAATATGAGTACTGTTGCCATTATAGTTGCATTTATTTTGCTATAAATAGTAGCTCCTGATGAGACTTGTTCCCATTAGGAGCTACTTTTATTGAACATATGAGGAGAAATAGCGTCGTCTACGGACGTATGGAAAGTTGAATAGTTCCTGAAGTGATCAAAATCGCTGCTACTAAACAGGTAGCAGTACTCATATTTGCCCTTTTTTGACCACAGCCCTCTCGGAAACCTTTCCAGAGGCGTCAAACAGCCATAATCCAAAGGTCGCCTCAAACAATTAGCCGGCTAAGAGCGTCCATGACTACCCAAAAGCTGTACGCCAGCATCCAAAGATGTCGAAAAATGTCGACTTTGGATGCTGGTGTACATGTTTGGGTCGTATGGGCTGGGGCCCTGGACGGACAGAGCGTGCGTACTAGAGCAGATTCTCCTGCAGCCATGCGATGATGTCGCTCGATTCGTAGAGTGGTTTGCCGTCGATGAACAGGCAGGGAACCTGGCGTTTTCCGCCGACGGCGATGAGTGTCTGCTCGGCTTCGGTATCGGTCGAGATATTGCGCTCGGGGATGGTCGCGCCGTTATCGGCAAGGAAACGCTTGACCTTTAAGCAATACGGGCAGCCGGTCATAACGAATAGCGCGAGCTCGTGATCAGTAGCCATGGGTCTCCAATCGGTTGAGGTTTCGATTGAAATACCCAAAGCAGCCGCGGTCTATGCGCGCGTCAACGACGACTCGATGGCCTGGACCAGAAACGCCGTGGCTCCGGTGCCGCAGGGCTTGTCGTAGTAGTCAACAAAGCGCTGGTCGGCAAGATAGCCGTGGGCGAGGCCCAGATACGCTTCGTTCTGGGGCTCGCATCCCCAGTTGAGAGCAATCCAGCGACGATGCATCGCGACAAGCTTGCGAGCCTCGCTTCCGTCCGCATCGCCATCGCCCATGGCGATCGATAGCTGGCCCAGAACAGCGCGTTCAAGTTCCTTCATGTCGTTCCATGTCTCGGGGTCCATGTCCAGCAGCGCTTCATTTGCTGCATCGATAGCCTCATCGCCATAGCGTGCCCGCGCTTCGGCGCCGTAGCGCTCCTCGTTTTCCTGCACGGTGCACCAGCGCTCCAGATGCGGCAGCACGGCGCCCATGAGCGAGACGGCTTCGTCGAGCGACATGCCAGTGTTTTGCGCCAGCCGCGGGGCACAATCCTCGATCATTGACTCCATGGTGGTGTCGTAGGTGTACTTGCCGTGGTCGTAGCACCACTTGCAGTAATGGTCGGTCGTGGCGCCCGTGGCATCGGTGCCGCAGTCGTCGGGCGTGAGTATCATGCCGCAGCTCTGACAATAGTGCTCGGGCATTTCGAGCAGATGAGACAGCGGCTCGCCGGTCACGGCGGCAATGAGCTTCATCATGTCGATGCCCGGGGTGACCTCGTCGCGCTCCCAACGGCTGACGGCTTGGCGCGTGACGAAGAGTTTGGCGGCGAGCTGCTCTTGGGTAAGGTGATGGGCGCGACGGATGGCAATGAGCTTTTCTGCAAAGGCCATAGCGTCTCCTTTCTGCTGGTTGGCGGCTTAAGCATACGCGGCGGCTTGCTCCCCTCCAAGCAACCGTTGGTTGCACGACGGAGGACCGCGGCGAAGAATTGCGCACAACGCCTCACACCTTCATGCCGTACAATGACCGGCATGGAACCTATCGCACACATACATACCGATCTGCCGCAGAAGTTCGGCATTCCGCGCAACAGCTTTTTGGCGCCCCATCTGCAGGGGCGCATCGTCTTTGAGCCGGAATTTGCCTCCAATGCAGCAGTTGAGGGCCTGGACTCCTTCTCTCACCTATGGCTGCTGTGGCGCTTCGAAAACGGAACGCCCGGCGGAACGGCTAAGGACATAGCCGCCGATGCCAAAACGCAGGACAGGTCCGGCACCAACGTCAAGTGGTCGAAAACCGTGCGTCCGCCGCGTCTGGGCGGAGCCGAACGTGTGGGAGTGTTTGCCACACGCAGTCCGTTTCGCCCTAACCCCATCGGGCTCACCTGCGTTAAGCTCGACCGCGTGGAGCTTACCGACGATGGCCCCATCATCCATGTGCTGGGGGCCGACCTGCGCGACGGTACGCCCATCTACGACATCAAGCCCTACATTCCATTTGCCGACTGTCACCCGGATGCGACCGGCGGTTGGATTGAGGATGCTCCGTGGCAAGAGCTCGATGTTGAGTTCCCGCAAGCTCTTCAAGACATGGTCCCGCCCGCAAAGCTCCCCGGTCTGGTTGAGGTCCTTCGCCAAGACCCGCGCCGCGCGGGC
>USKV01000235.1 GCA_900555355.1 uncultured Collinsella sp. | reverse complement strand
GGGACGCGGTTTCCCCGAGGACCGAATCAGCCGCCCGCCCCTCGTCAAAATCATCCGCTTTCCTCCGTTGTATGCGGAACATCCAAGGAGTGTCCCAGAGTGCCGGCAATAGGAACGTCCCCAGCTGCCGGCAGCATTTCACCGCAACTGCAAAAACTCGCGCAGGCAACCGTAGTCACCTGCGCGGGTTTAGTGGGCGCTCACAAAGGTACGCTACAGAGGCCCACGTCAGTTATGGATTACCGAACGGCACCGGCACGCGATGCCTCAGTCGGCTTACCAAGCGATGAAGCTTGCCGCAGTCCTAGACAATCGGCGCAATGCCGGCAAAGTGCAGATACAGCGAAATAATTGCCACGACAATGACCACCGCTGCGATCAGCTTGTCGTGCAGATGCGGAAGCACCGGCTTACCGCGGCCTCGCTCACCCAGCATATAGACGGGAATGGCCGGAGCAAAAAGAATCGTCGTGATCATAACGCCCTGAAGACCCGTCGACCACACCAGGAACAACGTGTAGATAAAGCCGAGTGTACCGAAGAAGCGGGCTTTGCCGACGCTTGGCGCATGCGGCCCGTCCAGATGTTCGTTCTTCCAGCCAATCACCATGTAGTAGGCTGCCGAGCACACGTACGGAACCAGAATCGTGTTAACCGCGCAGCTATATAAGAACTGGTAGGTGCTCTCCGCCACATACGACACAATCAAGAAGAGCTGCGTGATACCGGAGCTCACGAGAACCGTTACCACCGGGGCGTCGTGCTTGTTCGTCTTGGCAAACGCCAGCGGGAAGGAACCCTGGCGCGCCGCCTCGAACGGCGTCTCGGATGCAATGATGACGTAGCCCAGCATCGCGCCGACCAGCGAGAGAATAACGCCAAGGTTTACGATGGCAGCGCCAACAGGACCGATTGCGCGCTCGAGAATTCCCGCCATGGAGGGCGTTGCGAGCTGCGCCATCTCCTCGCGCGGCATAATGCCAAGCGACAGCATCGAGATAATCAGATACAGCGTGAACACAGCCGCAAATCCAAGCGCCGTCGAGCGACCGACGTCACGCACGTACTTTGCACGGCCCGAGATGACGACAGCGCCCTCGATGCCTGTGAAGACCCAGACAAGGGCGATCATGGTCGAGACGACTTGCTCACCAAACCCAGGACCAGCTGGTTCTCCCCAGAAGTTGTCCATAAAAATATCGACGTTGAACTTACCCAGGAGCACAATGCTCAGAACAAAGAGTCCCAGCGGCACCAGCTTCGCCAACGTGACGATCGTGTTAATGCCCGCAGCCTCCTTAACGCCACGAAGCACAAGGGCGGTAAGGAACCACAAAAACACGCTGGCGCAGACGATGGAAAGCAGGTTGTTGCCCGCGCCAAACGCAGGGAAGAAATAGCCCAGTGCGCTAAACAGCAAGAGCGCAAAGCTCACGTTGGAAAGACATGCGCTGATCCAGTAGCCCCAGGCGGAGTTGAATCCAATGTAATCGCCAAAACCGGCCGCAGCGTATGCATAGATGCCGCCGGTCAGGTCGGGACGGGCCTGAGACAAACCGTTGAATACCATCATCAGCGCAAAGACGCCAATAAAACAAATTCCCCACGAGACGATAACCGCACCGGTATTTGCCCCGCCTGCTGCCATATCGCCGGCAAGCGAAAAGATGCCGCCACAAATACTGGCGGTAATGACCATCATGGTCAGACGAAAGAGATCGAGGCCATTAGGGTCGATAATCTCGTCGTTTTGAGCTTTAGAGGCCATTGTATGTGCACCCCCTTCATCATGTGATCGAACGAAAGATGGCCCGGACGTCCCGAATCGGGTGCCGGGCCATCGGTCAAGCGATCATCAGACTGTTACAGCTATCGCGTTAGAAGCGCAGTGACAGGCAAGAAAGGCCACCGTCGACCTTGCGATACTCGGAGGTATCGACGATGAGCGTCTTGTAGCCCAGATCCTGCACGGCCTTGAGCACGGTCGGATAGCCCTCGGCAACGATGACCGTACCGTTGACCCAGATGCAGTTAGCGCCATAGGCCTCGTCCTCGGGCACGACAATCTTGTTGTACTGGGCAAAGTCGGGCTTATCGATGAACTCGCCGGAGACGAGCATGTTGTTGTCCTCGATGTAGTTGACGCCCGTCTTGAGGTGCAGGACCTCCTCCAGCGGAACCTCGGAACCCTCGAGGCCCCAGCCCTCGAGAATCTCGCAGAACTGGCGAATGCCCTCTTCATTGGTGCGAGCGGAGCGACCGACATAGAAATGATCGCCGACCATCATGACGTCGCCGCCGTCGAGCGTGCCGGGAGAAACAATGTGCTTGACATGCTCGTCGTCAAAGAAGCGACGGACGACCGGCTCGATCTCGTCCTTCTCGCCGTTGCGGCTGTCGGCACCGGGGTTGGTAATGATGGCGCCGCAGCGAGTGATGACGGCCGGATCCTCGACGAAGCAGCTGTCGGGATACTGCTCGAGGGCAGGCAGCACCGACACGTCCACGCCACACTGCTCGAGCGCATGCTCATAATCGTAGTGCTCCTCGATGGCGCGCTCGTAGATAGGCTGGCCAAGCTCGGGTGCGCTCGTGATGCCATTGCTCAGAGACTTGCCGGGACGACGGATGATAACGTGGCTGAACTTGGTCATGATGATCCTCCTTGGATCTCCTAGCCGAGGGCGAACTTCCTTGTGTCCGCCCTCCTTTCGATGGCTTAATCATAGGGCGGTTTTCCTGTTTTGTATATTGTATACAATCATGAACGGTAGATATTTCTCGGTGAGCGTACTCTCACGTTTCGGCACGAAGTAGCATGATTTAACTGGTCGTTCTATAATTCAACTGAGCTATTCAAGTGAAATGTATTTAGTTTTAAAAATATACAGTTAAAGGATATACGTTCATGGAAACACTCAGAAGGCCCCTGAAGGACCACGTATACGACTACATTTCGAGCCGCATTGACGCCGGCGAGTTGTCCGCCGGCGACCGTTTGAGCGAGCAAGCAATCTGCGATGCCATGGGCGTGTCGCGCACGCCGG
>USKV01000234.1 GCA_900555355.1 uncultured Collinsella sp. | reverse complement strand
CACCGAGATCCCCAAGGGCGTCTTTGGTAGCAAGATCGTCGAGCTCAACGAGCATGGCATTCCTGCCCGCGCCGCTTGGCTGCAGTTCGCCATCGTCGTCCCCATCCTGATCATCCCGGCCCTGGGCTCCGGTAACCTCGACGACCTGCTCATGATTGTCACCAACATGACGGCTGCCACCGCTCTGCTCCCGCCGCTGCTGATTCTGCTTGCCTACTTTATGCTGCGCAAGAACTTCGATGCTGCTCCCCGTGGCTTCCGCATGGGCTCGCGCAGCTTTGGCCTGGTCGTTGCCGCATTCCTGCTTGTGGTCTTCTGCTTCGTGCTTATCTGCGGCACCATTCCGCTCGATCAGCCGCTGTGGCTGACGCTGGTCTACAACGTTGGCGGTGTGGTTGTCTTCCTGGGCCTTGCCGTGATGTGGTACAACCGCTACATCAACCGCCTGCGCGAGACCGATCCCGAGGCTGCCGAGAGCGAGCTGCGTCCGTCTGTCCTTGACATGATGGAGTAGAAGCTGGGATTAATCTACGGCTGTGGAATAAATCGATTCCCCTTCCTAAGGAGGGGCCTTACGAGGCCCCTCCTTTTGTGTTTTGGGGCATGGATTTTGGACTCTGTGGGCAAAAAATGCCAAATATGAGTACTGTTGCAAAAGAGGTGTCATATTTTTCGGCCTGCTCTGGGCGAAAATGGGCTCAAAATCGGTGGCGCGCGCAGACGTGGTGTAAGAGTGTCCTGAGGTCCGTCGCTGCAAGCCCCGATGTTACTCCTTCTTGAGGCCGCGCTTCTCGACTATCTCGTCCACTATCTCCCTGGCGCGCCGCCCGAGCGCGCGGCGCCTCCCCTCTGTCGGGGCCGGCCTGTCCGCGGGCTCGGCGAAGCCCTCGGCGGCCGAGGCCTCGGAGAACACGCGCTGCTGGGACCACTGCCCCTCGGTCTCCATGAGGCTCGCGCACGTCAGGCGCAGCATCGACTCCCTCGAGGGGAAGGACTGCACGACCCTGTAGCGGCGCTTGATCTCGCGGTTGGCGCGCTCCTGGACGTTGTTGGTGCGGAGCTTGGCCCAGTGCGCCCTGGGGAAGGCCGTGAACGCCAGCGCGGAGTCCTCGGCCTGCTCGAAGACCTCGCCGGCCCTGGCGGACACCGACGCCACCCAGGGCGCCGCCTCGGCCCACACGCAGCGCGCGAGGTCGGGGTCGTCCTGGTAGACCGCGGCGTGCACGAGGTCCCTGACGGCCGCCTTGGAGTCCTCGGGCCTGCCCGAGCAGGCGCTCTGGAGGTTGCGCTGCAGGTGCGTCACGCAGCGCTGCCAGGCGCAGCCCTGGAACAGGCGCGAGACGGCGGCCACGAGCCCGGCGTGGCTGTCGGAGACCACGAGGCGAACGCCGGCCAGCCCGCGCTCGCGCAGCCCGCCGAGGAATGCCGCCCAGGAGTCCTCGCTCTCGGTGTCGACCACGTCGCAGCCCAGGAAGTGCTTGCGCCCGTCGGCGCCCAGCCCGATCGCGGTCACGACGCCCTGCGAGACGACCGACGAGCCGACCCTGCAGCTCATGTAGGTGGCGTCGAGCCACAGGTAGCAGCACGGCGTGCCCGAAAGGTCGCGGCGGCGGAACTCCGCCACCTCGGCGTCGAGGTCGGAGCAGAGGCTCGAGACCTCCGAGCTCGACAGCGAGGATATGCCCAGCTTGGACGCCACGCGCTCGACCTTGCGGGTGGACACGCCGCACACGTACATCTCCTGCACGATGGCGGCCACCGAGGTGTCGACGCGCGACCATCGCGCGAGCATGCCCTCGGGGTAGTAGGTGCCGTGCCTGAGCTTGGGTATCTCGAGCTCCACGTCGCCCACGGCGGTCTTGAGCGACCTGGGGCGGTAGCCGTTGCGGCTGTTCTCCCTGCCGTCGCTGCGCTCGTTGCGGCTCGCGCCGCACATCTGCTGGGCCTCGGAGTCCATCAGTGCGTTCATCACGCCGCCCAGCACCCTGCACGCGAACTCGCGCGCGTCGCCGCACTCCTGCCAAAGCCTCGCCGCCTCGAGGGCCTCGTCGCGGCCGAGGCGCAGTACACTCTCTTCTTGGGGCATCGCCTTTCCTTCCATTCGTCACCTTCATTACTCCAACGACGAATTCTAGGCGGTGTCCCCTCCCTTTCAAGAAAGGGCGGAGGCGGGGCATGCCCCGCCTCTTACACCACATCTCTGTGCGCTACCTAAGTGGTTTTTATCCCAGCGGAATTTGTCGCGTTTTCCGCTTCAGGGCGCTCGGTGTTGCTGCGTTTTCCGGAAGTGCGGGGAAAAATCGGAAATCGCCGAGTATAACCCGATTTTTGGCAACAAAACCGCAGGTCGCGGAAGCGTAAAACCGTGGTCTGGTCGGCCGATCTCGGTTTTACCCCGCACTTCTGGAATCGCCGCACGGAAGTATGCGGCAAATTCCGGAACCCCCGAGCACACCGCCCTTTTTGCGCAGAGAAACCGCAGGTAGAGGCGTTGCGGCATCCCGGTGTGCTCGGTAAGTTTTGAATTTGCCGCATACTTTCGGTTTTTGCCTCTGTGGCAGGGCGTGTCCACTTATATCCTCGACCAGATAATGGACAGAACAGTCAATTCCGTCTCCATACTAAAACGCCGGCAGGGGCGAAATTGCTCCTGCCGGCGTTGGCGTGCCTGCTTGTGCTGTTTTCGGCTCGCGCAGAGGCCCGTTTTGGACCCTTACGCCTCCGTGGGCTCCACGCCCAGCTCGTTGCGGATGAGTTCGAAGGCCGCGGCGATGGCCTTGTCCATGTCGTAGTACTTGTAGCCGCCCAGGCGACCGGCAAAGATCACGTTGCCCTCCTGCGCCGCCAGCTCCTCGTACTGCTTGTAGAGGGCCTCGTTCTTGGCATCGTTGATGGGGTAGTAGGGCTCGTCGCCGGGCTTCCAGTCGGCCGGGTACTCGCGCGTGATGACGGTCTTGTCCTGCGTGCCAAACTCAAAGTGCTTGTGCTCGATGATGCGGGTGTAGGGGATCTCGCGCTCGGTGTAGTTGACCACGGCAACGCCCTGGTGGTCCTGCTCGTCGAGCGTC
>USKV01000233.1 GCA_900555355.1 uncultured Collinsella sp. | reverse complement strand
CGACATCCGCCACGCTTGCGAATAGCAACATACACCAACGGCTCTAACAACCCGCGGCGCCGTGATGTCACCGACAGACAAGGAGGACGCCACCATGAAGAAAAAGACCCTATCAATCCTTTCCCTTTGCATCGCCCTCTTTGCCGCGCTCGCCCTTGTGGGCTGCGGCGGAAGTGCGTCAAGCGGAGGCGGGGACAGCAGCGCATCCAAGAGCGAGGGCAAGGAAAAAGCTCCCGTCGCCAAGAAGACCGACTTTATCTGGTTTAAGGTCGAGATGCCCGAGAGCGTTGGCGTAAGCGACTCCGCTGGCAAGAATGCCGACAGGGTCCAGCTCACCTTCCCCGAAGACGAGAACGGTTCGGCCGATCGCTTTATCCCCGTTTGGAAAAAAGCGCTGACGGCAGAGGAATCCCACGCCGACCAGGCGGAAAAGAAGGGGGATACGTTCCAGTGGAAGGATGGCGGGTCCGTCGAGTATAACGGCAGGACGTGGCTCGTCGGAACGTACGAGGACAACAGCGGCGTCTCAACCCTTCTCTTTACCGACGTTGAGCCGGGAAGCGTCTACGTCCTCATCTCGAACTTCGATCTGCATAAGAAAGAAGCCGAGGCGCTCCTCAACTCCATCGAGTTTCCCGATGACATGGCGAAGGCAGTTGCCGAGGCACGCGAAGTCGAGATTTCGAGCATCGAGATCAAGCATTAGGGGCTCGCACGCAGCATCGCGTGCGCATTCATTAAATGATCGGACGCCCAGCCAGGGGAGGATTGGATCGGCCGACCCTCCCCTCTTTTACGCCCGAGCATATTGCCACTTGTCGGCGCAAATCAGGCCCCCAGAATGGGACACATGGCCCACCTGAACGAGCCGCCCGCGCGTACAGTAAAGGCAGGTAATCCATGGGCGGTTACAGATCGAGGAGGACACGACCATGAAAAAGAAGGCCTTTGCGATTCTCACCCTCTGCATCAGTCTCTTTGCCGCAGTTGCCCTGGTGGGCTGCGGTGGCAGCGGCGGCGCTACCGGAAGTGGCGGTGGCGGCGGAGCAGAAAAGCCAGCCGTGGATATGAGGACCGACTTCATTTGGTTTAAGGTCGAAGTCCCCGAGGGCGTCGAAATCACGGACGTCGCAGGCGATACCGCCGACAGGGCCCAGTTTAAGTTCACCGAGAGCGAGCACGCCAGCGACCGCTTCATCCCCGTCTTCGATCCTGACAAGAACGCCGATGAACTGTTTGACTACGAGGCAAAGTGGAAGGCCAACTCCGGATGGACCGAGAGCGATCCCGTTAAGTACAACGGCAAGACCTGGCGCAGCGCCTACTTTACGCACTCGGGCGGCGTGACGACCGAGTACTTCACCGACGTTGACGGTGGCAGTGTGTATGTGCGCATCGACAACGTCGAGGAGCACAAGGACGCCGTCGAGACCATGATGAAGTCTCTGGAATTTGCCGATGACATCGCCGAGGCAAAGACCAAGGCCATGGATGTTAAGCTCGAGGATATCGAGATTAAACGCTAAAGCTCCAACGGCATGCAGCAGCGCCGTTTTAGCTCAGCCGGGATGCAAGGTGCGACTCCTTGCATCCCGGTTTTTGTGTTCGAAGGCGCCCGGTCACATCACCATATTGAGCACGTTCACAAATTCCTGAGCCTGGGAGTGACTGCTCAGCCTGTAGGAACAGGCGGTCAGCAACCTATTACGGAGGAACACGCGCTTACCCTTGACCCCGTTGACACCCGTAATGTCCTTGAGGTAGACGATCTTGGTATGGGTACCGAAGAAGTCGTTCTTCACGACCGCCTCGATACGATTGGGATAGATGCTTATTCCCTTGAAAACGCCGGCACCCTTATCGTGAAACAGCAACGTGTTGTTATCCACGCGCGCCACCCCCCATAGAGTTCGATAAAACCATCTCTATGGCCACATTTTAGTCACCACAAGGCCCCATGCGAAGGCGCCAGACAGCACAGCAATTCGTGTCCGCGCGAGGCTTAAAGATAGACATGCTCAACTGCATCGATGCGACCGGCAATACTTCTAGGAGTACGCCTCGTATCATTCGACATTAGGGGGAGTCTCGTATGGCATACGTATGGGAATTCGAGTTCTTTGATTCAGATGGCGTTGTCGATGCCGTGCCATGTGGCTCGCTGGGCGGAGGTGGAACGTTCGGATCCGACCTAAACGACGCTGTCGAAAGCGCCGCTGATTTTCTCGCATGCATGGTCGATGACCACCTAATGGGAGGCGTCGACCTGCCTGCGCCGGACTTTGGCCACGAGCCGCAGCACGGTGGCAAGATTATCGCCGTGGCCGTCAGTCGCGAACTCGGCGACATCCCCGCCGTCACCGCAGCGGATGCCGCGCGTATGCTCGGTGTTAGCTCAGCACGGGTATCGCAACTGATAAATGCAGGACTGTTGGATTCATGGAAGGATGGCACCAAGCGCATGGTGTCCAAAGGTTCCATCGAGGCACGACTCGCCGACGCACCAAAGGCAGGACGCCCCAAAGAGGCCCCCGCTGCCGTGTAAGGCGATGCCGCTGTGGGCTTTCCTCACCCGACATGCATGGTAGCCAGGAACGCTCGATTCGGGACTCACTGCGCCCCGAATAGAGCTGGGCTCATTGCCGCAGGCTGATTTACATCCCCGATCCCAAGAAGACAGAAGCGCCACTTGCTTCGTTGAGCCCCAACATCCGACCCCGGCTCCCCCTCGTATCCCCAGTGGCATTTCAACTCCAGGATATGTCGCGATTATAGCCCGGTCATCCATGCAAATGTCATCCATGCAAATGGGCATCACTCTAACACTGGGGCCAGATATCCCCCGCTGCGGCGTATAGGGTAAAATCTTGCCTGCCGCGGAATCCGCCTGCGGGCAACGCTCCGATCTCCGATTGGGGTGAAGCCTATGAACTTGTTTCTTGAAATCCTGCGCCTCTCGATGTATGTGACCGGCATTGCCCGGAACCTCTACTCGATGTGGAGGGAATATAAGCAGTAACGGATAGCGAAGGGAGTCATAGAAAGGGCCGGTTGCACCCGGCCCTCAAG
>USKV01000232.1 GCA_900555355.1 uncultured Collinsella sp. | reverse complement strand
GATGGGCATGGCAAGCGCGATGGCTGCCTCGGTGCTCTGGCCCAGCTGGATAGCGAAGGCGCAGGCGAGCACGCCGCCGATCGTCTCATCAGGCGGCACGTAGGCGCCGATGGAGATCGAGCCCATGAACAGCAGCTCCAGGCTGGCGCCAACGGCAAGGCCGGTCTGCAGGTCCCCCAGCACCAGGCCCACGAGCGGGCACATGACGAGGGGGCGGAACGCGTAGAGGGTGCCGAGCTGGTAGTCGAGGCATCCAAAAGCTCCAACTAAGCCGACGAGGATTGCTTGGACAAGCATAATTCCTCCCAATAAGGAATATCGAACCGTCGTCACTCCCGTCGCGCGCGTTATTGATATCAATTCCGGGAGTTCGATCACACGGCTCGAAGCGTACCTGGTGTGCTGCTAACACCCATGCCAGGCACAAATGATTTGATACCAATTATATAGTCATGCGAAAACTATTTAATACCAATCGCTCAACGGGCGTGTACTCCCGGTGAACGGTAGATGGGGGTAACGGGTAAAGCGTTTATCCGGTACGCCCACGGATAGGGGCGGCGCCGTGCGCGCCGCCCGTGGTTCCCAATTAGAGGGCGCTTAGGGCATCGACCTTGGGGTCGTCGGCCAGAGCGCGAATCTCGACCTCGACACCGCGGCCGACGAGCTCGCGAATGTCCTCTTCCTCGGCAGCAGTCACAAAGATCTGGCGGGAGATCTTACGGGCATCGGGACGCTGCTCGTCCTTGGACTTGGTGTTGCCCAGGTTGATGGAGGTGATCTGCGGGCAGCCGTCGACAAGCTGCTTGGCCTCGGCGATGCTGGCGACGCAGATGATCATCTTGTACTTATCGGTAACACCGGAGTTGATGGCCTCGATGGCGTGCTCCATGTCCTTGATGACGAGCTTGACATTGGCCGGCTTTCCCATCTTGAGCGTGGTCTTCCAGACGGGATCGTTGGCAACCTTGTCGCCAACGCAGAAGATGCAGTCGGAGCCCAAGCCCTGGACCCAAGAGACGGCCACCTGGCCATGAAGCAGACGATGGTCGACGCGAAGCAGTTGAATCATGATTGACCCCCAAAGGTCTCATGCCGGAAACCCGGCCCCATTAATAGCAGGCGGTGACTAGAACTCTTCCTCGTCATCCGCATCGGTCAGCAGATCGTTGACAAACTTGACGCGCGTGTCGTCAGCCGCGAGGATCTCGCGGATAACCTGGTCGGCGGGAGCCTCCTGGTCCGAGAAGAGCAACTGGATCAGCAGCGGCAGATTCATGTTGGCAACCAGGTAGGTGTTGGGGCGCGTCTGGACGATCTTGGTGAACTCGTTGTTGACGCTGCCGCCAAACAGGTCGGTGCACACGATTACGTCGTCGGCGGGGTCGATGGTCGCCAGGAGCTTGGCGGCCTCCTCGGCGACGTCGTTGCGCCCGTCGACGAACATCGACAGATCGTGGACGTTATCGCGCGCGCCCGAGAGCAGCTCGGTGCTCTCCTTGATGCCTGTCGCAAAATGCGCGTGGCTGGCAAAGATGTATTGCCTCATTGCGGTTTCCCCCAAATGAAATTAGTAGTCGAACTGGTGGTAGTAGCGGCGGTACTTGAGGTTGTGCTTGGTGACCAGCTCGTAGTTGCGCGCGAGGCGGTCGGTGGTCAGCGCGGACAGGATCCAGGGCGACACGATGACGCGGAAGTCGTCGTCCAGGCCCGGGATCGCGTACTCGGCGGTGTCGATGATGACGTAGTCCTCGTCGCCGGTCACGCCGCTGGTGAGGAAGGCGCGGACGCGCTCGTCGAGGGCGCGGCACTCGTCCTCGCCCATGAACAGGAACACCGGGACGCCGGGCTCGAGCAGCTCGAGCGTGCCGTGGAAGAAGTCGTGCGAGGTGATGTGGCGGATGCGCTTCCACTGCATCTCCTCGAGCAGGCACATGGAGTACAGGATGGTCTCGCCCCACAGCGCGCCCGAGCCGATGAACATGGTGTAGTCGGCCAGCGCGTACTTCCTGGCGAGCTCCTCGGCGCGCGGCTCGAAGCGCTTGCGGATGTCGAGCATGTCCTTCCAGACGTCCTTCGTCTGCTCGATGAACAGGTCGAACTTGGGGAAGCAGCCGCGGCGGTTGAGCAGGCGCAGGCCGAAGCAGTCGGCGAGGTAGTAGCCCATCTCGCAGCCGCCGGCGCCGTGGTCGGAGGCCATCATGACGCAGTTCTCGGCGCCCACGGTCTGGCCGATCTTGCCCTCGGGGTTGGTCATGGCGAAGACGCGCACGCCCATCTCCCTCATCTTGCCGACGGCCTGGAGCACCTCGGGGGTGGTGCCGGACTCGGAGGCGGTCAGCACGACGGACTTGTCGGTCATGCGCTTGTGGCCCATGACGTTCCACTCGGCGGCGTGGATCAGGTAGACCTCGAGGTCGCGGTCGCCGAACTTGTTCATGAGGTACTCGAGCTGCATGAGCTCGTCCCAGGTGCAGCCGACGCCCATCAGGAACACGGCGTCGTAGCCCTCGTCGGCGACCTTGTCGGCGAGCGCGGTCATCTTCTTGCCGGTCTCGTAGAGCGCCTTGCCGTCCTCGAGATAGCCCTCCTGGCTAAAGTGCATGATCTCGATCTTCTCGGTTTCCTTCATGGCTTTTCCTTTCTGTCCTGCACGCGAATCTATACATCGCGTTTCTTTTCGATACCAATTATAGACATACACCCAACGTGTTTTTAATACCACTTTTCAATCTGTTCCAATCCTCGGTGAACGGTCGAAATTCTCTGGTGAGTGGTATTAAATTAGAATTTGATGTATAGCTAACGCCCCCGGCGTCTCCCTTGTGTGACAAAGAACAGCGTTCCTACCAGCGCAATAATGGTCGATGCTCCAAACAGTACCGTCTGGACGCCCAAAGCCTCCGCCAAAAACGGAGCCGCCAGCAGCGGCACCACGCCGGCGCTCATCAGGCCAAAACGCACAAAGCCGGTAATGCGCCCCAGGTATTTGATGTCGGCACGCTCCTGAATCAAGATCATCTGCAGCGGCTCCAGGAACCCCCAGGCCAGACCGTTAATCGCCTGACCGATAA
>USKV01000231.1 GCA_900555355.1 uncultured Collinsella sp. | reverse complement strand
GGTTCTGGCTGCCAAGGCCGCCATCCTTGCCGGTTCGGTCACCGCTGCCGTGCTCGGCATGATCTACATGAGCGTGGTCTGCAAACACCCCGCGCCCAAGGGCGAGTAAGAGCACATACAAGTTTGAAAACGCCGCCTGTGAACACCATCACAGGCGGCGTTTTAGTCATTGGGGACGTTCTTAAATGACTAGTCGAGAGGGACACTCTTTGCGAGCGGCCGAAAAGGACCGTCCCAAACTGCCGATACTTGGGGACTGTCCCCAAGTATCACATGCCATCTGGGAAGACTGTCCCCAACAACTAGTCGTTTAAGAACGTCCCCAACGACTGGTCGTTTAATGCGCCAGTTTCTGTCGAGTCGGTGCTTCTTGCGGGTTGCCCGTATAATGGTCTGCGTATGAACCGCAATCAAGGAGTTCCAGTTTATGGACCAGAATCTCTTTAAATTTGACCTAATCGCCGAGGATCCGACGACGCACGCGCGCGCCGCCGTGCTGCATACCCCGCACGGCGACATCGAGACGCCAATCTTTATGCCCGTGGGCACCAAGGCAAACGTCAAGGGCATCCCCACCGAGACCGTTAAGCAGCTCGGTGCGCAGATCGTGCTCGCCAACACCTACCACCTGTCCATGCGTCCCGGCGAGGACACCATCGCCGAGCTGGGCGGACTGCACAAGTTTATGAACTGGCACGGCCCCATCCTTACCGACTCGGGCGGTTTCCAGGTCTTCAGCCACAACGACGCCGTCAAGCTCACCGACGAGGGTGTGCGCTTTATCGTCAACGATTACGACGGTCGCCACGTATTCTGGACGCCCGAGGACAACATGGAAATCGCCATGAAGCTCGGCTCCGACATCTGCATGCAGCTCGATCAATGCCCCGGCTATCCCGCCACGCGTGCCTATGTCGAGCGCGCCGTGGAGCTGTCGAGTATGTGGGCCGAGCGCTGCTATAAGGCACACACCCGCGATGATCAGGCACTCTTTGGCATCGTCCAGGGTGGCATGCATCTGGACCTGCGCCTGCGTTCGCTGCGCCATCTGGAAGAGTGCGGCGACTTCCCCGGTTACGGCATCGGTGGCTACTCGGTGGGCGAGGACCACGAGACCATGTTCGAGACCCTGGCGCCGCTCGCGAGTGAGTACATGCCCAAGCACAAGCCGCGCTACCTGATGGGTGTCGGCAATCCGACCACGCTCGTGCGCGGCGTGGGCGTGGGCATCGACATGTTCGACTGTGTGCTGCCGACGCGCACCGGCCGCATGGGTACGGCGTTCTCCAGTGAAGGTCGCCTTAACTTCCGCAACGCGCGTTTTGCGCACGACGACGGCCCCATCGACCCCACCTGCACCTGCCCGGTGTGCACGGGCGGCTACAGCCGCGCGCTCATCCGCCACATGGTCACGCAGAAGGAGATGCTCGGCGGTATTCTGCTGTCGATGCACAACATCTACTACCTGCTCAACCTTATGCAGCGTGCCCGCCAGGCCATTATCGAGGGCCGCTACGGCGCGTTTGTGAGCGACTGGATGAACAGCCCTGCGGCGGTGGACTACTAAGGACGGCGCGGACGCTTGCGAGGCGAGAGCAACGGCAAAGGCCAAGCGGCGATCGGCCGTCGCGTTCGCTAACACGGTCTGCGCGACCGCTGACCGATAGCTTGCAAGCGCTTGATGCATCGTGGGTACCATACCGAATGGTTGATGTTCGGGCGGGTGTTTGGCGCATGGCGTCGACCCCGCCCGTTTTTCTTTTTCTCGATAGGAGTACCCATGATTAAGAACGAGAATGTCGAGGGCGAGCCTGCCTACGACGAGACGTACCGCCGCGGTCCCGTGGTCATGCGCGGCCCCATGATTCCTAAGGACAACACCTACGCCAACCTGCTGGCGCCCGAGGAGTCGACCGACTGGCTGCATGCCGATCCGTGGCGCGTCCTTCGTATTCAGGCAGAATTCGTCGATGGCTTTGGCGCGCTTGCCGAGCTCGGGCCCGCGGTGACCATCTTCGGCAGTGCCCGCACGCCCAAGACCGATCCGCTCTACAAGGCGGCGCGCACGGTCGGCCGCAAGATCGCGCAGCGCGGCGTGGCGGTTATCACCGGCGGCGGCCCCGGCATTATGGAGGCGGCCAACAGGGGGGGGCGGCGAGTGCCAACGGCAAGTCCGTCGGCTTGGGTATCGAGCTTCCGCACGAGCAGGGGCTCAACAAATACGTGAACCTGGGTATGGACTTCCGTTACTTCTTTGTGCGCAAGACCATGTTCGTCAAATACAGCTCGGGAGCCATCGTGTTTCCCGGAGGTTTTGGTACGCTCGACGAGATGTTCGAGGTGCTCACGCTGGTGCAAACGCACAAGGTTAAGCGCATGCCGCTCGTTTTGGTGGGCACCGAGTACTGGCAGGGCCTGCTCGACTGGCTCAACGGCCCGGTGATGGACGCCGGTATGATCAGTCCGCTCGATCCAGACCTCGTCCACATCACCGACGACCTCAACGAGGCCGTCGACATCGCCCTGAGCGGGTTGATATAGGGCGAGCGTGCCTGTCGTTGTAGTATTGTGAATGGCAGACTGATGCTATTTAACATCAGTCTGCCATCATAATTGGGTATACTGATGCAAAAGACGAGGCGAGGAGGTCGCGTATGTCCACTGCAACGGTTAAGCCTACGACGGTTCGCATCGAAGAGGGGCTCAAGGAGCAGGCGACTGAGTTCTTGGATACGGTTGGTCTAAGTCTCAATTCGTATCTCAACCTTGCTGTTCGGCAGCTGGTAAATCAGCGAAAGATTCCTTTTGAGATCGTAGGAAGGGCAGAGGTGCCCAACGAGGCGACGAGACGCGCCATGGTGATCGCCGAGGCTCATGAGTTGGGGATTTTGACGGACGACAGCCCGTCATTCAATAACGCTGATGAGCTTATATCGTTCCTCGATGAGGACTAGCGATGTTTGAGATTAAAGTCGAGGCTCAGTTTAAGGCGGATTACAAACGGACGATGCGCATCCATCCGCAGCTAAAAACCGAGTTTAGGGCGGCGGTCGCAGAGCTTGCAGCTCACGGCTCGCTTCCCGCGG
>USKV01000230.1 GCA_900555355.1 uncultured Collinsella sp. | reverse complement strand
CCGGCAATCCGGACCTGTTCATCTCGGTGGACGTACCGGTCGTCGAGCGCCTCAATAATTCCGCCGAGGTGCTTCGTCGCTCCAAGCATGTGGTGTGCTTCGATCATCATCCGGCGCGCGAGGAGTTTGCCGAGCTCAGTCTGAGGCGCGTCGATGCCGCGGCCTGCGCCATGATCATCGACCGTTTCTTGGACAATTGCGGCATTGTCGCACGTGATGGCGTTGCGACCTGCCTGCTGTGTGGCTTGGTTACCGATACCGGCCGTTTTCAGTACCAAAACGCCGATGCCGCTGCGTTCCATGCCGCCTCGCGCCTGGTCGCTCACGGTGCCGATCCGGCGCGCGTTGCGCTCGAGGTCTACCAGAGCATGCGCGTGGAGTTCTTGCATCTCAAGTCCATCGTTATGGGCCGCATCAAGACCGTGGCGCACGGTCGTGTGGCATATAGTTATGCGTACCAGAGCGACCTCGAGGCCTGCGGCGTCACCTCGGATGAGTGCGACGGCCTGGTCGATGTGGTGCGTTCGGTGATGGGCGTGGAGGTCTGCCTGTTCCTGAAGGGCATTGAGGGCGATACCAAGGTACGCGGTAACCTGCGCTCCAAGGGCGACCTCGATGTGTCCGAGATCGCTGCCAACTTTGGCGGTGGCGGGCATCATGCCGCCGCCGGCTTTTCCAACAACGGAACGATTCGCGAGACGCTCGCCGTGGCACTTCCCATGCTGGCCGAGCTGGTGGGGGAGGATCCCGCTTCGGTGACCGTCGAGCTTTAACTTTTTGGATGGTACATGGCTCGTCGTACGCCTTCTCAATTGAATATGCTGCTCGCCGTCGATAAGCCGGTAGGCTGCACGTCCCACGACGTGGTATCGCAGTGCCGACGCGCCCTCCATGAGCGGCGCGTCGGCCATGCCGGCACGCTCGACCCCATGGCATCGGGTGTCATGGTGGTGGGCGTGGGCCAGGCGACCCGTCTGCTGGGCATGCTAACCCTCGATACCAAAAGTTATGTTGCCGACATTTCGTTTGGTGTCGAGACCAATACCGATGACGCGGAGGGCGAGGCCGTCCGCACGGTGCCCGTTGCCCCCGAGCTGCGCGATCTCGCTTACGCCCGTGAGCAGCTGGCCGTTATGCTTGGCCCGCAGATGCAGGTGCCGCCAGCGTTTTCGGCCATCTCGGTCAATGGCGTTCGCGCCTATAAGAGTGCTCGCGAGGGCAATGCGGTTGAGTTGCCCCCGCGCCCCGTCGAGGTCTATGCCGCCGACCTGATCGCCGTGAGCGGCGAGGGCGATACGTGCGTCTGGACCGTGGCGTTTTCGGTAAGCAAAGGCACCTACATTCGCGCGCTCGCTCGCGATCTGGGTCGTGCCTGCGATAGCGCTGCACATATTTCCGCGCTGCGCCGTACGGCCTCCGGCGTGGTTTCCATTGGCGCCTGTCATGCGGTAGAGGAGCTCTCTGCCGAGACCGCTGCCGGTTTCGCTCTGGATCCCATCGCCGCCCTAGGTGCCACGCGTGTCGATTTGCCGGGTAATCTTGCAGACGACCTGCTTTGTGGCCGCCGCATTCCCGTTGAACGCGCGCTTGCGGACTTCGATACGGCGAAGGCGCCGTTCGCGCTCGTACTCGATGGGGGATTGAAGGCGCTTGCTCGTATCGAGGGCGGCCGCTTTGTGATGGAGCACGTCTTTCCGCAGGCGATCGGCGGTGTTCGATGATGCTGGCGCCCCACGAGCTCGCGCGTATCTTTTTCGCGGGTGAGTTGGATGAGGCCCGTATCGTTTCTGCCGATGCATTTGATGGATGCGAGTTCTTGGGTGCCGCTTCGATCGCCATTGGCGTGTTTGATGGCGTACATCGTGGGCACCAAGAGCTGATCGATGCGGCTATTCGCGATGCGCATGATCACGGCAGCAAAGCGGTCGTGGTCACCTTCGATCCTGATCCGGACGTCGTGGTGAGTCCTTCGCCCGCTCAAAAATTGATGACGACGGCCGACCGTCTGCATGCCTTGGCTCAAACCGGGGTCGATGCGGTGGTGGCCGTTCCCTTTACGCCCGCCGTGGCGGCACTCGACCATGTCGGGTTTCTGGCGCTGTTATCGCGCGTTATCGACATTCGCTCCATTCGTGTAGGCAGCGACTTTAGGCTCGGCCGCGGCGGCGCTTCGGGCGTTGCCGAGATGCGCGTCTGGGGCACTGAGCGTGGGGTTAACGTTTACGGTCACGACCTGCTCTGCGTTAACGGGCAGTCCATCTGCGCCACTCGTATCCGCCATGAGCTGGGTCAGGGTCATGTGGAGCTGGCTGCCGAGCTTCTCGGCCGTCCCTATATGCTGCGCGGCGTTGTGGCGGCTGGCCGTCACGAGGGCTCCGATATGGGCTTTCCCACGGCAAACATCCAGGTGCCCGACGGTATCCAAGTACCTGCCGATGGCGTCTATGAGGGTCTGGTGCTGGTCGACGATACCGTATGGCCTGCTGCCGTCAACGTGGGGCTGCCGCCGACCTATGCCGACGATGCCGCCTCGGCGCATCTCGAGGCCAACTTGATTGGCTATGCGGGCGACCTGTATGGCGCCTCGGTGTCGCTGGCGTTTACGCGCTGGCTGCGTCCGTCTCGCGTGTTCGATTCCCTGGACGACTTGATCGCGACTGTCGAGGGTAATATCGACGATATCCGTCATAACTTGGGTGAGCAGGGGGTGAGCATCCGTGATTAGCGATGAGGAAAAAGACCAGGTACGCGCTGCGTCTGACCTGGTTGCCATCGTGCAGGAAACGGTCGAGCTCAAGCCTCGCGGCCATGAGTTTTGGGGATGCTGCCCCTTCCATGGCGAGAAGACGCCGTCCTTCCACATTATCCCCGCCACGCAGGTGTGGCATTGCTTTGGCTGCGGCGAGGGTGGCGACGTTTTCACGTATATCATGAAGCGCGAGAACCTGAGCTTTCCCGAGTCAATCCGTTACTTGGCCGATCGCGCGGGTATTGAGCTGCATGACACCGGAGATCGCCGCGAGCGCGGCACCAAGCGTGCCCGCATCTACGATCTGTGCGCCGAGACCGCCCAGTTCTACCACACCATGCTCATGCGCGGTAAGGACGGCCGTCCGCGCGAGTACTTTGCCAGCCGCGGCA
>USKV01000229.1 GCA_900555355.1 uncultured Collinsella sp. | reverse complement strand
CCGCCGAGCCTGTCGTCGAGCCCGAGCCTGCTGCAGAACCGGAGCCCGAGCCCGAGCCGGTAGAGCCCACGACGGCCGACCTCTACGCCCGTCGTCCCCGCAAGCGCAAGGCCGTCGTCGACCAGCTCGCCCGCGAGCTCGAGGCCGAGGACGACGCCGCTGCCGCCGACGCCTCGAAGGGAGGCGATGAGTAATGCCTATCGGACCTGCGCGCATGCCGCTCTTCGATCACCTGGGAGAGCTCCGTCGCCGCCTGACTATCGTGGTCGTGTCGGTGTTTGCCGCCGCCATCGTGCTGTATTTCGCCACGCCCGTGGTGCTCGACATCCTGGAAGACCCCATCCGCTCCTTTGTGCCGGACGGTAAGTTCTACATCACCACCACGCTCGGCGGCTTTGGCCTGCGCTTCTCGCTGGCCATCAAGATGGCCGTGGTCATGTGCACGCCCATGATCATCTGGCAGATTCTGGCATTTTTCCTGCCGGCACTGCGTCCCAACGAGCGCAAATGGGTCGTGCCCACGGTGCTCGCCTCGACGGTGCTGTTCTTCCTGGGCGCCATCTTCTGCTATTTCATCATCATCCCGGCGGGCTTTGAGTGGCTTATCGGCGAGACCTCGGCCGTCGCCACGGCGCTGCCCGACCTGGAGAACTACGTCAACATGGAGCTGCTCTTTATGATCGGCTTTGGCGTGGCGTTTGAGCTGCCGCTCATCATCTTCTACCTGTCCGTCTTCCACATCGTGTCCTACGCGGCCTTCCGCGGCGCCTGGCGCTACGTGTACGTGGGCCTGCTTGTGGGCTCGGCTGTGATTACGCCCGACGGCTCGCCCGTTACGCTGGGCCTCATGTATGGTGCCCTGCTCTCGCTCTACGAGATTTCGCTCGCCATTGCCCGCGTGGTCATTACCGCGCGCGAGGGCAAGGAGGGCTTGTTTGTGAGCCGTCTGGACCTGTTCTCGGACGATGAGGACGACGAGGAGTAAATCGGTATGCACGAGGTTGGCATTGTCAACGGCATACTCGATACAGTGATTCGCGCGGCGCGTGGGGCGGGGGCCTCGCGCGCCGTTTTGGTAACGCTGCGTATCGGGGATATGACCGAAGTTGTGCGCGAGGCGCTCGACTTTGCGTGGGAGACATTTCGCGATGAGGACCCGCTCACGCGAGGCTGCGAGCTTGCCGTGGAGGAAGTCCATCCACAAAGCGAGTGTCTGGACTGCGGGGAGGTCTTTGAGCACGATCGCTTCCATTGCCGCTGTCCCCAATGTGGCGGCGCCAACGTGCGTCTGCTGCACGGCCGCGAGCTCGACATCGCAAGTATCGAAATCGAAACCCCCGACGATTAGCCCATCAGCCACTTGGGGACGGGGTATAAAGGGGCAAAAGTAAGGAGCGCTGAGTATGGCTGAGAAAACGATTGATATCGCGTCGCCGATTCTGTCGCGCAACGAGCGCCTGGCAGATCAGCTGCGACAGCGATTTAAAGAGACAAACACCTATGTGATCAATGTGCTGTCGAGCCCCGGTTCGGGCAAGACCACCACGATCCTGGGCACCAATGAGCGCCTGCGCGACAAGGCCGGCCTGCGCTGTGCCGTCATCGAGGGCGATATCGCCTCGGATGTCGATGCCATCACCATGAAGGAAGCCGGCATGCCCGCCATCCAGATCAACACGGGTGGCCTGTGCCACCTCGAGGGCAACATGATCATGGAGGCCGTTGACGCGTTCGACCAGGCCGTCGGTCTGGAGAACATCGACGTCATCTTTATCGAAAACGTGGGCAACCTGGTCTGCCCGGTCGACTTTGACCTGGGCGAGAACCTGTCCATCATGATTCTCTCGGTGCCCGAGGGCGACGACAAGCCTATCAAGTACCCGGGCATCTTCCAGCACGCCGGCGCACAGCTGCTCAACAAGGTTGACGTGGTTCCGGCTTTCGATTTTGACATGGATAGGTATACTAGGACACTCGATGACCTCAATCCGCAGGCGCCGCGGTTTGCCGTGAGCGCGCGCAAGGGCGAGGGCATGGATGCCTGGTGCGATTGGCTCATCGGGCAGATCGAGCAAGCAAGGGCGTAAATCGGCCGCCATACGGGCGGGCGTAGCCGCAGAGACACGAGATAGGAGCCTCTTTTGAAGCTCATCATCGCCGAGAAAAACGACGCCGCGCGTCAGATCGCCGAGCGGCTGTCCACGGGTAAGCCCAAAAAGGACAAGGTGTACAACACCGTCATCTACCGTTTTGAGTGGAAGGGCGAGGAGTGCGTGACGATCGGTCTTGCCGGTCACATCCTAGCGCCCGATTTTTGCGACAGCGTGCTGTTCGATAAAAAGCTGGGCTGGTATTCGGTCACCGAGGACGGCGAGATGCTGCCGGCCGACATACCCGATGGCCTGGCGCGTCCGCCCTACGACACCAAGCGCAAGCCGTTTCTTGCCGATGGCATCTCAATCAAGGGCTGGAAACTCGAGAGCCTGCCTTACCTCACCTGGGCGCCCGTCATTAAGCTACCGGCCGAGAAGGAGCTCATCCGCTCGCTCAAGAACCTCGCCAAAAAGTCCGACAGCGTCATCATCGCCACGGACTTCGATCGCGAGGGCGAGCTGATCGGTTCGGACGCCCTCAACAAGGTGCGCGAGGTTGCGCCCGACTTGCCGGTCGCCCGCGCCCAGTATTCTTCGTTTACCAAGGCCGAGATCACGCAGGCCTTCGATAATCTCGTCTCGCTCGACCAGAATCTGGCCGACGCCGGCGAGAGCCGCCAGCACATCGACCTCATTTGGGGTGCGGTGCTCACGCGCTACCTGACGCTCGCCAAGTTTGGCGGCTTTGGTAACGTGCGCTCTGCCGGCCGTGTGCAGACGCCGACGCTTGCCCTAGTGGTCGAGCGCGAGCGCGAGCGCATGGCGTTTGTGCCCGAGGACTATTGGCAGATCCGCGGCATGGGCGCCGCGCAGGGTGCTGCCGAGGACGACCGCTTTAAGATTGCGCACAAGACGGCACGCTTTACCGACAAGGATGCTGCCGAGACGGCATACGGCCATGTCGACGGCATTACGACGGCAACCGTCGCCGCGGTGACCAAGCGCTCACGCAAGCAGCAGCCGCCCACGCCGTTTGCGACTACCTCGCTG
>USKV01000228.1 GCA_900555355.1 uncultured Collinsella sp. | reverse complement strand
CCCTCGGCCCACAGCTGAGCCGGCGTGGTGCCAAAGGCCATCGCGAAGGCCAGGAATGCCACCAGGCAGCGCTTTGCCACGCCGCGCGCGATTACGCCACGGCGACGAAGCGAGGCACGCTGGCACTCGTCCTCAAACATATCCATTTGTCTCCTACTGTCTGTACTTGGAGCGTTGCCTTGAAGCTGCCCCACGTCATCGCGCATGTTACGCTCGAGTTCCCCCATCGGGGTCCCCCTTCCCTCCAGAGCCCAACGCGTACCGGCGGCATGCGCCGCGGCCGCGTGCAAGATGGGAGGCGATCCGACTTAACCTTAACGACTCGGGCGCGCCGTCCGATCTGCGACGCGAACATCCCGAGCCAAGAGGAATTACGGTTACTGGTACAGCCGGGGACTTGCACCCCGATTCCCCCAAACGCGCAGGAAAACCGCGCATTCGTGCGTCTCCGCACCACCATCTAGGCCATCGATTAAAACCGTCAATATGCTATCACGCAAAAGGGCCTCGCACGCAGGCGAAGCCCAAGGTAAAAGCTATTGTTTGCGATAGGAGAATGCGGTGACGGTCACAGCCTCTAGTGCTTGCCGCCGTGGCTGTTGAGCCAGATATTGCGACCCAGCATAAGCGCCAGCACCAGCGCGCTCACGTAGCCCATAAAGCCAATGACTGGGATACCAAACACAACCGGCTCGATGCGTGCATAGTACACCACCGACGAACCGATAAACAGACCGGCGATCACAATCGCCATCGACATGCGGTCGATGATTCCGCCCAGCTGTCGCAGCGCCTTATCGCTGCTCATGATCTGCGTGTTTAGCTTAAGCTGGCCGCGCGTGAGCATGCGCGACGCCAAGCCCAGATACTCGGCCGCCTCGAGCGAGCCTTTTGCCGCGCGATAGCTGCTCGCGGCAAGATCGCGCCCCATATCGCGCACGCGGGCATAGGTGCTTTTCTCGTTTTTGATATGCGTCTGGATGATCTGGATCATGTTGACGTTGGGCATGTACTCGGTCAGCAGACCCTCGAGCGTCACCATGCCGCGCGCGAACATTGTCACCACGCTCGGCAGCTCAACGTCGTTTTTGCGCGCCAAGTTTAGCAGCGAGGTCAAAAACTCGCCGATATCCAGATCCTTCAGGTCAAGGCCCGCAAAGTCAGCCACGATAAAGTCAAGGTCGGACAAAAAGGCCGAATGATCGAGCTCAGCCGAGTCGCCACGCGTCACGGCGAAGCGCATGAGCGAATCCTTGAGCTTTGGCACGTCGCCCTCGGCCACGGCAAAGATCATGTCCTTGACGATACCGCGGTCGTGGCTCGACATGCGTCCAACCATGCCCAGGTCGATAAAGTAAACGACGCCGTCCTTGAGAATGATGTTTCCCGCATGCGGGTCGGCATGAAAAAAGCCGTCATCGAGCACCTGCGTCGAATAGTCCTCGACAATCGCCGAGCCGATCTTTTCCAGGTCATAACCCTCGGCCTCAAGGCGTTTGGGATCGGCAATCGAGATGCCGTCGACGTAATCCATGACCACGACGTGCTCGGTGCACAGATCCAAGTAGGATTTGGGACACGACACGCCATGCACGCTTTTGTGAAACTCATAGAAATCGTTGAGGTTTTTGGCCTCGGCCAAAAAGTTGGTCTCCTCGCGAAACGAGGTCCACAACTCCTCGACTACGCCGTGCAGGTCAACGAATTGATCGGTGTTGACGAACTTGGAAACAATGCGCACCACCGAGCGGATGATATCGATGTCCTGCGCCATAACCTGCTGCGCACCGGGGCGCTGCACCTTGACGGCTACGTCCTCGCCCGTCACCAGACGAGCGCGGTGCACCTGCGCGAGCGATGCGCTACCAAGCGGATTGGGGTCGATCGCATCGAACATCTCCCCCAGGCGCAGGCCGTATTCCTCTTCCAAGCAGCGGAGCACTACCTCGTACGGCACCGGCTCCACGTCGGAACGCAGACGGCGCAGCTCATCGCAAAAGCGCTGCGGCAGAATCTCGGACCGGTTGGCCAGAATCTGCCCCATCTTGACGAACATGGGGCCGAGCTCCTCGAGCAGGCGGCGCAAGCGAACCGGCGTGAGGTTATCCCACACACGGTACTTTTTGACCAAGCGAACAATCTGCCCGATGCGTTCGCGACGACCCGCCGGCGTGAGCTGGTATTCCTCGTCCGGCGCCATCGCGTCGGGCTCTTCGGGCACCATATCGACAGCGCGCGGCTTTTTGCGAGCGCCCGAGACGGCGGCCTCAACCTCATCGACAACCGCCGTCTCGTCACCCAAGGGATCTAGATTGTTGTAATCGGTAGTGGAATCTGCCATCTGCGCTGCTACTCGGCCTCTTCGGCGTTCTCTGCGTCGTCGGGCTCAACGGACTCGACGGGCACCGAAGTCACGTTGTCCTCGACCGAATCGACGATGTCGCGCACATGGGCCAGGAAGGCCGTGCGCTCGGGGGCGGTCATGACGCGGACCCGGGCAAGGATGAGCTCGTCAAGCACGCGCTGGGCCGCGGTCTCGCCCTGCATGCCCAAGCGCTCGGTCAGATCGGAGATGGTACCGCCGGCCTGCTCGAACATGTCGGACACACTGCGGGCGATATCGGGGGTGGCGGTGTCCTTGCGGACCTGCTCGCCCTTGGTGTTAAGGTCGTCGAGGACCTTCTTGCCGCCTTCGACAGCAACGGCGGCAGCGCCAAAGCCCACGTTAATGGCGCCGTTAACAAGCTGATCGAGTTTCATAACCATGGTTGTCTCCAATCACAAACAACTGCATTGGCGTTCTTGTACCCAAGATTGAGCGAAAGCGACAAAGCGTTTTAGCGCTATTCGATCGACGGGAAATCCCTACCTCACGTTGTCATTCATCGCGAAAGAGTTCTTCATGGCGCAGCTCGTGGTGTAAAGCACCTTGCCCAGCAGGGCATCGGTCTCCACGCGAACACGCTCGGCAAAGGCCTCGTTGGCGCGTGCAAGCTCGGCAGGCACCTCGACCTCGGGCAGAGCGGCTACGGCAGCGTCGACGTCATGGATCTGCTTGTGGCCCATGCCACCGATCTTCTCCTGATAATCCTCGACCGCGCGGCCGCACTCATGGAAGCGGACGTCAGCCAGCGCGCCGATCAGGCGGTTG
>USKV01000227.1 GCA_900555355.1 uncultured Collinsella sp. | reverse complement strand
GCCCCATCGGGGGCGAATCGAGTCGAATCCTCGAGAGTATACCCATATGGGGCCGTGGCTCTGCGGCGAACTGAAGACGATGCCGGCTGATTGGGCGAGGTCTTTTTCAGATTGTCGCACGAGAGTTGGATATCCCGACGGACGAGCGTGGATATTCGGATGAAATAAGCCGCTGCAGGCTCAAAAACCGTCCAATTATCCACTCCCGCACAGCTCTCGTTTCTAAACCGTGGGACAAGAGGTAGACGAGAGACGTATACGAGAGGTGACTGTGCCGCAAAGAGCCAAACAATTAATAGTGCTGTTTGGTTGGTGATTGTTTTTCAGTAAAAACAGTTACGAATAAAGCAAGTTGCAAACAGTTGGCCCCTTATTTCGTGTTCATTTTTAAGGCGAAAAATTGCCGTCATATGATCGGACGAGTTTCAACGATTGCGATTTAGTATTTGGCGCGGATGCGGTCGATTCCGATGAAACGCTAGTTGACCACGCGGTAGATTGTGCTTTCTCCCAGACGCCCCGGCAATGCGCAATAAGCCAGATAACGAAGCGATTGCCGGTGCGTCTATCCATAGGGAATTCCGGGAAAGCTTCTGCGGGCAGTCAAAAGATTCGTCGGCCTCAAGCGGATTAAAGGTATTTGCATAAGACGTCATTTAACCAGAGACGATGCACATTGAATCGTTCAATGAACTTGCGCGCTGTGTCCAACAACGCCGATTGTTGTTTTAAGGGGCTTGAGGAAAGAACAGAAGCAAAATAATACTTGCATAGTTAGTTATATAAAGTATTATAACGTCATGGGATGAATGAAGGGTTCATCCAAGTGAGTTAGGAGTAAGGGATGTTCAATTTCGATGAGCCTCGTTACGAGAAGGTTGTGAGCGATGCCCTCGCTCTCCGTCCTCAGATCGAGGCTGCCGTGGACAAGGTCTGCGAGCAGGGTTATTCCAACATCTTCTTCATCGGCTGCGGCGGCACCTGGGCCCACACGCTCCCGATGAAGTATTGGGTCGAGACCACCACGGCCGACGTCGACGTCCACTGCGAGATCGCCGCTGAGTTCCTCGCATGCCCGCCCAAGGCCTTCAACAAGGACTCGGTCTGCGTCTTCTCCACCCGTACCGGCACCACCCCCGAGATCATCGAGGCCGCCAAGTTCTGCCAGGAGCAGGGCGCCCGCACGCTGATGTACGTCTCCAACGACAACACCCCGGCCACCGAGTACGCCGATTACAAGTTCTTCAGCTTCGCCGAGGACGACGTCCTGTGCGAGGCCATCTACACCTACCAGATCACGCTGGTCGCCCGCTTCCTCAAGAACGCCGGCGCCTTCCCCAAGTACGACACCTTCATGGAGGAGTTCGGCAACATCGCTCCTTACCTCATCAAGGCCAAGGACGCTCAGGACGAGCGCTGCGCCGCCATGGCCGAGGACTTCAAGGACACCGACTACCACATGGTGATCGGCTCCGGCATGCTCTGGGGTGAGGCCTACGACTACGCTATGTGCATTCTCGAGGAGATGCAGTGGATCAAGACCAAGTCCATCCACGCCGCCGAGTTCTTCCACGGCACCATCGAGCTGTGCGAGGAGGGCACGAGCCTCATCATGCTCTACGGCGAGGACGACACCCGCAAGCTCATGGACCGCGTGGACAACTTCACCCACATGCTCGCCGACGAGAAGGGCGTCCATGTCCGCGTGAACAAGTTCGACACCGCCGAGGTCGAGCTGCCGTTCAGCGACCCCGAGTTCCGCAAGATCGTCTCCCCGATGGTCACCTACACCATCACCGAGCGCCTGAGCTGCCATCTCGAGCACGTCCGCAACCACCCGCTCACCACGCGTCGTTACTATCACCAGATGAACTACTAATCCTCTCAAATTGCTGCGGTTGTCTGCAGGCGAGCTGCGCAGAATGCCTCGCCTGCAGACCTGTTTCTGGGGTTGATCGAAATGGTTGTCCAGTATCTTCTAGTTGCACTGGTCGCATTTATTGCGTCCATGGACGAGCAATTATTTGGCATTACGATGCTTGGTCGTCCGCTGTTTACGAGCCTGTTTGTCGGCTTGATCCTTGGCGATGTCCAGCAGGGCGTTATCGTCGGCGCTGCTTTGGAGTCCATGTTCATGGGCGCCATCATGGTCGGTGCGGCGGTTCCTCCCGAGGTCTATGCCTCCGGCGTGCTTGGCTGCGCGTTTGCCGTCATTACGGGTACGGGCACGGCAACTGCCGTCGCACTCGCCCTTCCCGTCTCCGTCTTCCTTCAGGTGTGGCGCAACTTCTGCTACGCCGTTCCGGGTGCCTTTGCCTGCAAGAAGATTGAGACCGCTCTGGCAAATCGTGATCTTGCCAAGGCGAATCTGTACCATCTGACCATCGTGCCGCTGTCGATTGGCATTCCGTCTGCACTGCTGGTGTTTTGCTCGCTGTTCTTTGGTGCCGACCTCATCAACAACGCGCTTAACGCTATTCCGCAGTTTGTGATGGACGGCCTCAACGTTGCGTCCGGCGTCATGGTCTGCATCGGCTTCGCTCTTCTTATCAGGACCATGGGCGACAACAAGCTTCTTCCCTGGCTGTTCCTGGGATTCATTATGGTCATCTACCTCAAGATGGACGTTGTCGGTGTTGCCGCTGCCGCTATCTGCGTCGCGCTGCTCCTGGCCTTCCGCGAGGGCTCGGCCGGTCCGCAGGCGGTTGCCGAGGATGAAGAGGAGGACTTCTAATGGCTACCCAGAACACCGATCTCAAAGAGGCCAAGAAGGACGCGATTATGACTCCCGATATGTATCGGAGCATGTTCCTTCGCCAGTTTACGAGCCAGTGCTCGCAGTCGTACGACAAGATGATGGCAATGGGCTTCATGTACACCATTCAGAAGCCCCTGCGAAAGATCTATCCCAACGACGACGATTACTATGCGGCGCTTGATCGCCATACCGAGTTCTTTAACATCACGCCTCATGTGCTTCCGTTTGTAGCCGGCCTAACGGTTTCGATGGAAGAGCAGGCGGCTGCCGATAAGAACTTCGACACGTCCTCGATTAACGCCATGAAGGTCGGCCTCATGGGACCGCTTTCCGGCATCGGCGATTCGTTCTACTGGGGTACGTTCCGCGTGGTCGCCGCCGGCATTGGTATTGG
>USKV01000226.1 GCA_900555355.1 uncultured Collinsella sp. | reverse complement strand
TTCTTGCCTTCAGTGCATTCTTTATTTCTTTATTATCTTTTATATAATCCGAATTAGAAATCGGAATTCCCCGCATATTCAAATCATTCGAATTACCCTGACCATATAAATCTTTCGCCTTGTATCCCGGATGTGTCTTTAAAAACCCTTTCTTTCCAACAAGAAAACTTTCATAACTAACCACAGCACCTTCATGCTTTCCCGTTCCAACTCCATTCGTCAAATCTACATAGTACCACTTTCCATTCAACTTTATAACGTTCCAGGAATGGTTCTTCGAATAGTTACTTACGACCGCACATGGAATTCCAAGCGTGTTCATTGCAAGAGCATACGCATTCGCAAGACCATCACAAACCCCGATGTGCTTCACCAGAACATCATATCCCGTATGTGCATCTGCAGATTCTCTGTATATGGTATTCTTTGCAAAATACGTATATACCGCCATCGCCTTATCCGCACGTTTTTGGTCCAGGAGCTCGGCGTCGATTTTGAGCGGGCCGATTCCGAGGCGTGCATGATGGAACATGCGCTTTCCGAGGACACGATGAGCCGCTGGCTCGCCTATCTCGAAAAACAGGGAATCAGCGTCGAGGAATAGCGAAACACATATATGGATACGAGTTATTACAACCGCCCCGGCGGCGAGGAACTTATGCGCCGCCTGTCGAGCGAGACCCTGTTGACGCAGGGCCCCATGGGTAGCGTGCTGATGAGTGAATACGATGCCGCCGACATCCCACCGGCGTTTTGGAACCTTGCCGAGCCGCAGACTGTTTCTCGTATCCATCGCCTGTATGTCGCCGCCGGTGCGCAGGTGCTCATTACCAATACCTTTCAGGCATCAAGCTATGCCCTCAAGCAAGATCAGATTACGCCGTCCGTGGCTGAGGTCAATCGCGGTGCCGTCGACGATGCGCGCCAGGCGCACCCTCAGCTGCTGCTGGGCTCGATGGGCCCGATCGGTATTGAGTGGTTTGCCGAGGACTCTGCCGAGTATCGTGAAATCCGCGGCATTGCGCGCGAACAGGCGCACGCCTTGCTCAATGCTGGTGTTGACGGTCTGCTGATCGAGACGGTGACGTCTATCCGTAATTTGCAGCCCATGCTTGCCGGCGCCCAGGATGCCGCCGACGGCATGCCTGTTTTGGTAAGTTTTGTCGTTGACGATAAAGGCGACCTGCTAGGCGATGGCCTCAACATCGAGGCTGCTGTTTTGTACGCCGAAAAGCACGGCGCAAACTCGGTTGGCGTTAACTGCTGTTCACTTGCGGCCGCGAACGTGGCGGTGCCCAGGATGGTTGCATCGGCGACTACGCCCGTCACGGTACGCCCCAACGTGGGTGATCCGGTCCAAACACAGGATGGCCCTGTGTGGCGCGAGAACCCCGAAGCCTTCGCGCGCGCTTGCATCGAATGGAGGCGTGCCGGTGCCGCAATGGTGGGCAGTTGCTGTGGAACCACGGCGATCACCACGGCGGCGATGGCCGAGGCGCTCGATATATAAAGGTCAAAACCGCTCCATACGGGGCGGTTTTTTTATTGCTTGCACATCGTCGCTAGCATTTGCCCAAATGGTGAATGCTGGTGCCGGCAGGTTGCCGAGTCAATGTTGCGGGTATACCCCATGCGTACCATGATCCAAACACTGTGAGGTGTCTGCGCGTGTGCGCGATAATTCATTTTGGAACTGACGGTTGGCGCGCCCGCGTCGACGACGACTTTACCGCCGGCAACGTTGCCCGCATTGCCGATGCCGTCGGCGAGTTGTGGCAAAAGATCAATCCCGGCAAAACAGTATATATAGGGTTCGACACCCGGCTCCTGGCGCGCGAGTTCGCTGAGCTTGCGGCGGGCGTGCTAGCAGCGCACGGGCTAGACGCCGTGCTCGCTTCGCGACCTGTCCCGACCCCTGCCCTTACGTGGGCGGCGGCTTATGACGGTGAAGCGTGCGGCGCGCTCATGGTGACGGGGTCCCATCATCCGCAGGGGTATCTGTGCCTTAAGTTGCGCATGGGAGATGGCTCGACGGCCAATCAGGATGTCATCGAAGAGCTCGAAGAGACTATGGCTCCCGAGCCAATGGGGATCGAGGGGCAATATCGCACCGCGGATATCATTCCTGACTATATGCAGGCGGTGGCATCGTTTGTCGATGCCGAAGCCATCCGCGCCGCGCACTTGCGCGTGGTTGTCGATCCCATGGGCGGCGCAGCCCAGGGCTATCTAGCCGACTTGCTGCGCGAGCTTGGCGTTGAGGTGCACGAGATTCACGCCGGGCAGGCGTCTGACCAAGAAGATATCTGCCCCGACCCCGTTGAACCGTGGGTGGACGCTTGCGAGCGCACGGTTATCGAGGACGGAGCTTGCGCTGGCCTGGTGACCGACGGCGACGCCGACCGTATCGGCGCGGTTGACGAGCGCGGCAGATATATACATCCGCATCAGATCATGGCGCTCGTTTTGGGCGACTTGGTTCAATTTCGTAATTTGGAGGGGCGCGTCGTCGTCAATCTTTCATGCTCGACGCTCGTGCGTCGCATTGCCGAGGCGCTTGGCTGCCGCGTGACCGTCAAACCAGTCGGTTTCAAATATATAGCGGCGGAGATGAAGAAGGGCGGCGTCCTCATGGGCGGCGAAGAAGCCGGTGGTATCGGCATCGCCGCGCATATGCCCGAGCGCGATGGAATCCTCGCCTGTCTGATTCTGTGTGAGCTTATGGCAAAGACGGACGCGCCTTTGGGCGTTCTGGTCGACCAACTCGAGGACAGTTTTGGTAAGACGAGTTACGGTCGACGCGACTTGCGCCTTGAGGCCGAAGATGCCGAAACGTTACGAACCCTGCTGCCGGGCGTAAACCCCAAGTCGATTTGTGGCAAGGTGCCGCAAAACGTTAGTCATATGGACGGCTTGCGTCTGTCATTCGAGGATGACACGTGGCTGCTGGTCCGTCCTAGCGGGACCGAACCAGTGGTGCGCGTCTACGCCGAGGGGTTCTCGGTGGAAGAACGTGATGGGTTGCTCGATGCTGGCTGTGCTTTAGCTAGGGGGACGTATCCGCTTTAACCATGAGACTGCCTTATATAAAGAGATGCTCGGCGAGCGGTAGTTAACGGCTGGCAAACGTTAGTCGGATCACAAGATGTGTAGGAAATGTGTACGCCCAGATTCCCGCCCAC
>USKV01000225.1 GCA_900555355.1 uncultured Collinsella sp. | reverse complement strand
ATCTGCCAGGCGGGTGTTTTGGACCCGGAGACAGGCAAGCTCTCCGCCCCCGCCGAGCCGCTCAACGAGCTGGCACGGCGCTTTGACTATGTGCTGGCCGAGGCAGATGGCAGCAAGCGACTCCCGCTCAAAGCGCATGCCGCCTGGGAGCCGGTGATTCCCGCCGCCGCGGCAAACGTTGTCTGGATCGTCGGCGCCTCGGGGCTGGGCAAGCCCGTCGCGGAGGTTGTCCACCGCCCCGAGCTCTTCTGCGAGCGCTGCGGCTGCAAGCCCACCGACGCTGCCACCCCAGAGCACGTCGCCATGGTGCTCAATGCCGAGCTGCGGATGCTGAACCTCAACAATGCCCGCATCATGCTCAACCAAGTCGACACGCTTGCCGACCCAACGATGGCAGATCGCTTCGAGGCAGTCCTCGACCGCCCCACCATCGCCACCAGCCTCAAATAGCCCGCGCTGCCCCAGCAGACCTATAAGTTGCGGTGAAATAGTTCCTGAAACGGCCTATTTGGCGGCTAAACAGGAACTATTCCACCGCAACTGCGGAGGGGAATCCGGTGATCTTCCTGCTAGCGGGGGACGTAGCGGCCGGGTTGGGCTCCGGTGGGCTCGCCGTCGCGCGCAGCCAGCACGCCGTTCACAAACACAGCCTTGGCGCGGCCGTGTGCCTCAAAACCCTCGAACGGCGTGTAGTCCACGGCCTGATGCTGCGTCGCGGCACTGATTGTCCAGCGCGCCTTGGAATCCCACACGCACACGTCGGCATCGGCACCCTCGGCAAGACAGCCCTTGCGCGGATACATGCCAAAGACGCGCGCCGGGTTCTCGCTCATCAAGCGGCACAGATCCTCGGGGCCCAGCAGTCCCTCAAAGCTCGTGGCAATCGCGACGGGACGATGCTCCACACCGGGCCCGCCGTTGGGAATCGCGCGGAAGTCGTCGCGCCCGCGGTCCTTTTGCCCATGCAGGTTAAAGCTGCAGTGGTCGGTCGCAATCGTATCGATCTCGCCGGCCACAAGCGCCTCGCGCAGTGCCGCACGGTCACCCGCATGGCGCAGCGGCGGGCTCATCACATACTTGGCACCCGCAAAGCCGTCCTCGCCCTGCTCCAAGTAGCAAGTATCGTCGAGCATCAGATACTGAGGGCAGGTCTCGACATAGATATTCTTCTGCCCGCGCGCCTTGGCGGCACGGATGGCCTCGAGCCCCAGCTTGGTCGAAAGGTGCACCACGTTGACCGGAGCGTCCCCGGCCAAGTGTGCCAGATACAGCAGACGGCTCACAGCCTCGGCCTCGCACACATCCGGACGGCTGAGCGCATGGCTCTCGGGCCCGTGGATACCCTGCTCGTACACGCGCTTCTGCAGTTCATTCACCAACGTGCCGTTCTCGCAATGCACGCACAGTATGCCGCCAATACGCTTGAGCTCCTCGAGCACCTCGAGTGTCTCGGCATCGTCCAAGCGCAGGTGGTCGTAGGCAAAGTAAGTCTTAAACGACGATACGCCCGCCTCGCGCATGGCCGAAAGGTCGGCGCGGTTGCGCTCGTTCCACTCGGCGAGTGCCATATGAAAAGCGTAGTTGGCCGTGCAGGTTCCGTCGGCGCGGCGATGCCACTCGGCAAGGGCATCGGGCATGGTCACGCCGCGATCGGCCGTCGCGTAGTCCACGATGGTCGTCGTGCCGCCGCAGGCAGCCGCGCGCGTGCCGGTCTCAAAGCTATCGGCTGTCCAATCCATGCCGGTCCAGCACTGCATGTGCGTGTGGCCGTCGATAAAGCCGGGAAACACCCAGCAGCCCGTGGCATCCTCGACGGTATCGCCCTCGGCCGGCTCAATCGCCGCGGCGATCCGCACGATCTTATCGCCCTCCATGGCAAGATCGGCGCGACGAAGCCCCTGGGGCGTCACGAGCGCGCCGTTTTTGATGATGATCATAATTGCTCCTTATTGATTAATGCTGTTGGCCACGCGATCAAAATACGAGCAGGCGGCAATATGCTCCGTTATGCGTCGCTGTCCCTTGGTGGTATCGACGTCCCACAGCTCGTAGGCACGCGCCTCGACCAGCACCACGTCGATACGGTCCTTGAGGATCGAACCGCCACCGTCCTTGCCCTCAAGACACATAAGTGCATCGAACAGTTCCGCCGGAAAGAGCACCGGGCTCGAAGGCTCACCGTTGCACGCAAGACGCACCGGATGCTTGCGGCCACGCTCGTCAAATGCACGAACCATAGCCTCAAAAGAATCCGAACTCACAAGCGGCTGGTCGCCCGGCAAAAAGAGGCAACCCTTCCAGCCGCGGCTCGCCCCCCACGAAAGCCCTGCACGGACGCTTTCGCTGCGCAGCTCGCCATCGTGCAGCACACACGGGCAATGCTTGTCCTCGCAAATCTGGGCGACCTTGGGCCAACGTGTCGAAACCACGACGTCAAAGCTCCGGGGAACCGAATCGATGGTCCGGGCAATCAGCGGCTCGCCATAGATATCGGCAAGCATCTTGTTAGAGCCAAACCGCTTGCCCTCGCCCGAGGCCATAATCACGCAACCGAGTTTCATCCCCGCAAACCTCCCCTGGCTGCCTTGGACACCATAGTTGCTATACCCACCATAGCAAGCTCGCACTCCGTCGGAACAGGCACGCACTCGTTTTCCAGCGAACGCCCCTTGGCTCCCCATAGCACAAAGGAGGGCACCCCGCGACGCAGGGCACCCTCCTCAATGGTGCAGATATGCCTACTCAGCGTCGCCGGTAAACGTGGTACCGGTCTTGCCGGCAAGACCGTCACGCGCCTTCTCGAGCAGCGTGATGAGCGCCGTGCGGCCCGGCTTGCTCTCGGCAAACGTCGAGGCGGCCTGGACCTTGGGCAGCATGGAGCCGCGACCGAACTCATTGGCCTCGGACAGACGCTTTACGTCAGCCGCGGTCAGCGTGTCGAGCCACTGCTCGTGGTCGGTGCCAAAGCCAATGGCAACCTTCTCCACAGCCGTCAGGATGATCAGGGCATCGGCGTCGAGCTGCTCGGCAAGCTTCTCGGCCGCAAAGTCCTTATCGATGACGGCGGCAGCGCCCTTAAGGTGGTTGCCCTGGGACTTGGTGACGGGAATGCCGCCACCGCCGCAGGAGATCACCACATGGTTGGACTCGACGAGCGACTTAATGGTGTCGAGCTCGACGATGTTCACGGGCTT
>USKV01000224.1 GCA_900555355.1 uncultured Collinsella sp. | reverse complement strand
CGCGGACGGTACGCACGTCGGCCATACGCGCATCGACACCCGTACGCTCGCACCAGGCAGCAAAGCGCTCCAACCGCGATCCATAGGCAGTCACCGTATTGGGAGAGAGCCCCTCGACATGTGCGATGTAGGCGATAAACGAGTCGACGGTATCGTACAGGTCAAAGGCTATGACCGGTCGCCTCCAAACAAGTCGGAACGCGCGGCCAAGTAGGCATCGAGGGCCTCGAGCGCACGGTCCGCATAGGCCTGATAGCGGTCGCGCTTGCTGCGGCGCTTACCGTCCTCGAGCGGCGGCACCAGGCCAAAATTGACGTGCATGGGCTGGTAGCCCACGGTAGCCGGATCGGTCGCATAGCCCACGAGCGCACCCAGGGCGCCCACTCGCGGTAACTCAACAGGCTCCGCCTCGATTGCTTCGGCATAGGTGTTGAGTGCAGCGAGCAGACCGGTCGCCACGGCCTCCATATAGCCTTCGGTGCCGGTGATCTGACCGGCCAGGCGCACACCGGTACCGGGCACGGCAAAGGTGCCATCGAGCACATGCGGGGCGTCGACAAAGGTATTGCGGTGCATAACGCCATAACGGAAGAACTCGGCATTCTCCAGACCGGGAACCATGTGGAAGACACGCTTCTGCTCGCCAAAAGTCAGATTTGTCTGGAAGCCCACCAGGTTATAGGCGGTCTTCTCCTTGTTCTCGGCACGCAGCTGAATCGCCGCCCAGGGGCGACGTCCGGTACGCGGGTCGGTGAGGCCGACGGGCTTCATGGCGCCAAAGCGAATGGCGTCCTTGCCGGTGCGCGCAACTTCCTCGGCAGGCTGGCAAGCCTGGAACAGATCGCCGCCCTCAAAGTCTTTGAGCACCACGCGGTCGGCCGTGGTAAGCGCCTCGATAAAGGCCTCGTACTCCTCCTTATTAAGTGGAGCGTTGAGATAGTCGCCGCCCCCCTGCTCCTCGTAGCGCGACTGCGAGAACAGCACGTCCATATCGAGCGTGGAGGCATCGACGATCGGCGCCGCCGCATCAAAGAATGCCAGGGCATCGCCACCGACGAGCTTCATAACCTCTTCGCTCAGCGCCGGTGAACACAGCGGGCCCGCGGCAATGACCACGTGACCCTCGGGAATCTGCGTGACCTCGCCGTGCACGACCTCGATATTGGGACGAGCGGCAACCTCGGCCTCGACAAGCTCGGAAAACTTGACGCGGTCGACCGCCAGGGCACCGCCGGCGGGAACAGCCGCGCGATGGGCGCAATCGAGCAGGACTGAACCCATGCGCTCAAGCTCGGCCTTCAGCAAACCAGCCGCGGAATCCGGACGGGTCGACTTAAACGAATTCGAGCAGACGAGCTCTGCCAGGTGATCGGTATGGTGAGCCGGGGAGCTCACCTGGGGGCGCATCTCGCACAGCTTTACGGCAAAACCGCGATCTGCCAGCTGGATCGCGCACTCCGAACCCGCCAGACCGCCACCGATAACTGTCACCTGATCGAACTGCATCTGCAAACACCTTTCTAATTGACACGTTTTCCATTGTGACCGAAGGGTGTCTGGGCGTGAAGGGCAAACTTGGAGGGCGCATACCTTCCATCCATCATGCGATCGATAAGACCCTCGAGTTCAAGCGAACCCAAGAGTTTGAGTACGCCGACAGCATCGAGCGAGACGAGCGCCGCGATGTCGTCGACCTTGAGCGGAGAGGCGATGAGCGCATGCATCACGGTCTGCTGCGTTGGATCCAGGTCGGCAATGCCGGGAGCATCGGGGCGCGAGTAGCGCAGGGTTCCGTAGATGCGTGAGATAGCCATCTCGATAGATTCCTCGTCGACGATGCAGCAGGCACCGTTCGCAATGAGGTAATTCGTGCCACGCGACTCGGGCGATAGGATCGACCCCGGCACGGCAAGAAGTTCGCGCCCCAAATCCATAGCAGCCTCGGCTGTGGAAAACGTCCCAGAAGGCATACCCGCCTCGGATACAAAGAGGGCTTGCGACAGGGCCGCGATCACGCGATTGCGGCGCGGAAAGGCGAACTTGCGCGGACCCATGCCCCACGGAGAGATCGACACGACCGCGCCACCTGTATCGAGCGTGCGAGTAATAAGCCCCGCGCTCGAACGCGGGTAGACCACGTCGGCGCCCGTCCCCAGCACCACGACGTGTTTGCCGCCGGCGTTGACCGCAGCCCAACCCGAGGCCTGGTCACAACCGACCGCGCCTCCCGAAACTACCGTCACGCCCGCATCAACCGCCACCTTTGCCGCAAGCTCTGCCACGGCAAGACCATACGGCGAGGCCTTGCGCGCGCCAATGATGGAGAGCGCGGGCGTCGAAAGCACCTCGGGGTTGCCGCGCACATAAAGCGTCTGGGGTATATCAGAAAGCTCCAAAACGGTCTCGGGATACAACGCGTCACCTGGATGCAGCTCGAAGGTCCCCTCAGCCATCATTGGTCCCTCCTTCCCTGGTACATCGCCGCCTCGAGCACGTGGTCCTGCGTCACCTGCTCGCTCTCGGCGACATCTGCGATCGTGCGCGCAATGCGAACAAGGCGCACGATGCCACGCCCTGTGAGATACGTGCGCTTCGACAGGCCGAGCACACACTTCTCCGCCGCATCATCGAGCTCAAAGGTCGAAACGACGCCGTCAATGGACCGTGTCTCGTCATCCTCGGCCTCGGCATCCGCATCGTCCATGCGGGATTCGCGCCAAGCGCGAAAGGCGCGACCGCGCACAACGTAGTCACGTAACTCGGCCGACGACATGCCCTCCGCACCCTCGATAATCACTTGAGGGTCGGGACGGGTCATATCGATCATCATGTCGATACGGTCGGCCAAAGGACCGCGCAGTTTAGACCGATAGCGCTCGACCATCGCCGCCGAGCAGCGACACGGCACTTCGCGATCGCCCAAATACCCGCAGGGGCAGGGATTGCTCGCAGCCAGCAGCTGAAAGCGCGACGGGAAGGTAAAAGCCCCGTCGACGCGTACGATCCTCACGTAGCCGCGCTCGATGGGCTGACGCAGCGTCTGCAGCACGCCCGTGGGAAACTCGGCAAGCTCGTCCAAAAAGAGCACGCCGCCATGAGCAAGGCTGATCTCACCCGGGTGCACCGGGCTCCCGCCGCCGATAAGGCCTGCGGTCGAAATACTGTGGTGGGGACTGCGGAAGGGAAGCACATCCACCAGC
>USKV01000223.1 GCA_900555355.1 uncultured Collinsella sp. | reverse complement strand
AGGTGCCGTGGCCGCCGATGAACTTGGTTGCGGAGTGGACGACGATGTTGGCACCATGCTCCAGCGGACGGAACAGATACGGGGTGCCGAAGGTGTTGTCGACGACAACCGGCAGACCGTGCTTCTTGGCGATCTCGGAGATGGCGTCGATGTTGGGGATGTCGGAGTTGGGGTTGCCGAGCGTCTCGAGATAGATGACCGTGGTGTTGTCCTTGATGGCGCCCTCGACCTCTTCCAGGTTATGCGCATCGACGAAGGTGGTCTCGACGCCAAACTGGGAGAGCGTATGCTCCAGCAGGTTGTAGGAGCCACCGTAGATGGTCTTCTGAGCCACCACGTGGTCACCGGCCTGGGCAAGAGCCTGCAGGGTATAGGTGATGGCAGCAGCACCGGAGGCGACGGCAAGACCTGCCACGCCACCCTCGAGGGCGGCGATACGGTCCTCGAAGACGCCCTGGGTGGAGTTGGTCAGACGGCCGTAGATGTTACCGGCGTCGGCAAGACCAAAGCGGTCGGCGGCGTGCTGGGAGTTGCGGAACACATAGCTCGTGGTCTGGTAGATAGGCACGGCGCGAGAGTCGGATGCGGGATCGGCGCTCTCCTGGCCAACGTGAAGCTGCAGGGTATCGAAACCAAAGGTGTGCTCGGGGTTGTTGATGAACTGGCTCATGATGATCTCCTTGATCGAACAAAAGTAATAAGAGTAAGAGAAGTAAGTCGCTGTCTCCTGATCACGCCGACGGGCGCAAACAGGAGCCCGGCATTCGTCTTGGTAAGCAATTCATATGCGGGCCTCCTTTCGCATCCCGGTTCCGTAGTTGGCTTAATTACCTACCTTCTTTGTGTGTTTTGAATAGTACGAGCATTGTTTTCCTCGGTCAATCACTTAAAAGCGCTAACCTGTTATCGGTTTTATAGATAACACTCGAAAGGACGGGCGCCGATGACCCTCCAACAGCTTCGCTTTTTGATCGCCGTGGCAGAGTCAGGTTCGATCAACGCCGCAGCCCAGCGCCTCTATACGGCACAGTCCAATATCTCCAATGCCGTTAAAAGCCTGGAGCAGGAACTTCATATCGAAATCTTTACGCGCTCCAGCCGCGGTGTCACGCTCACCAACGACGGCACCGAGCTTTTGGGCTATGCGCGCCAGGTCGTAGAGCAGGCCGATATGCTCGAGGCCCGCTACGAGGACGGCGGCACCCCGCAAGCCCGCCTCGCCATTTCCGCCCAGCACTACGCCTTTTCGGTCGAGGCCTTTGTCAACGTGGTCGAGCGCTGCCGCGACAGCAAGTTCGAGTTCATCATGCGAGAGACCACCACAGCGCAGATCATCGACGACGTGCGCGCGTTTCGCAGCGACATCGGCATCCTCTATCTGGACGACTTCAATACCCGTGTCTTGCAGAAGGCCTTTACCGATGCCCGAGCGAGCTTTCATCCCCTCTTTGACGCAAAGGTCCACGTATTCGTAAGCGAACGCCATCCGCTCGCCCGCCGCCCGCAACTGTCCCTTGCCGACCTCACACCCTATACGCGCTACAGCTTTGAGCAGGGAACCTCAAACTCCTTCTATTACGCCGAGGAACCTTTTAGCTATATCCCTTGCGACCGCAACATACGAATCTCGGACCGCGGTACACTTACTAACTTACTTATCACGTCGAACGGTTACACCCTGTCGACCGGTGTCCTCTCCAATGAAATGCAATGGGGTATGGCATCGATCCCGTTAGCAGACGCCCCAACGATGCAAGTAGGCTATATCATGCACGACGAGCGCAAGCCCTCTTGCCTCTTGCAGCAATACCTCGACGAGCTCAACCGCATCATCCATGCCAACTAACTGTCGGAAGACGAGGTAGAAATCGTAGATTGCTAGCCCCCGGCGGGCATGGCGCTACAATGGTCACTCGCACGAAACATACCCAGCGAAAGGAACCATGTGAAGGTCATCATCTATACCGACGGCTCGGCCCGATCAAATCCGGGACGCGGCGGCTACGGCGCCGTGCTCAAATACACCAACCCCGCCGGCAAGACCTTCACCTCCGAGCTTTCGCGCGGCTACGCCAAGACCACCAACAACCGCATGGAGCTCATGGCGGTCATCGTGGCACTCGAGGCGCTCAACCGCCCCTGCGAGGTCGAAGTCCATTCCGATTCGCAGTACGTCGTCAACGCCTTCAACAAGCACTGGATTGACGGATGGAAAAAACGCGGCTGGAAGACCGCCAACAAGCAGCCTGTCAAGAACCGCGATCTGTGGGAGCGCCTGCTCACCGCAAAGAGCAAGCACAAAGTGGAGTTCATCTGGGTTAAAGGCCACGCCGGCCATGAGCTCAACGAGCGCTGCGACGAGCTTGCCACCACGGCGGCCTCAGAGGCATTGAGCCGGGCCTCCTGGGAGGACTTGCGGGCAGCCTCCATGGCCTCGTCGGCCTTGGCGCGCAGGGCGGCAGCGGCATCCCGGGGGCTCAGTTTGGCGGCATTGTCCCGGGCCTCGGCAGCTGCCAGCTTGAGCTGCAGGCGGCTCTCGTCCATCTTCTGGTCCACGTCCATGGCGGTGGTGCCCAGCAGCTCGGTCATGGCATCGGACACGGCGTGCATACTGTCGGCCACCTTTTCCAGAGCATCCAGCTCACGGGCCAGGTCAGAGGCCGCAAAGGCGGTCACCACCACGTCGGCGGCGTAGCAGGCGTACAGGATGCACATGAGGACAAAGCCCACCATCTGGGGGACCATCTCCACAAAGCCCGCGATCACGGGGTGAACGGCCTTCATCACCACAACGGTGCCAACGCCCCACAAAAGGGAGAACTCCAGGCAGATATATCCGCCGATGTTGAAGGGGAAGTCGCTGTAATCCCACCACCGGGTGTGGTAGAGCTTGTAGAGCGCCCAGCCGCCCACCAGCTCCAATACGCTGGGCAGGATCACGCCGCCGAGATAGAGCAGCAGCAGGTTGTCTGCCAGCGGCGAAAGGGTGAACAGCACAATGATCATGCCAAAGCCGTAGATGGGGCAGACTGGGCCGTTCAGAAAGCCGCGGTTCACCAGCTGGCCGGTGGAAACGGCGGCATAGATGACCTCCAGGCACCAGCCCAGGCAGGAGTAGATCAGGAAAAACGCCAGGATCTGATACAGCGAAAAGCCGCAGACCATGGTGTTGACAAAAAAGGACATCTTACTCCTCCTTT
>USKV01000222.1 GCA_900555355.1 uncultured Collinsella sp. | reverse complement strand
TTGCCCCTATCTCACGATGTGAGACCGGGGCTTTTTCATGGCGTGTAACCATTCGCCGAAAAACGACCAACTTTATTATCTTGCCTGTACATGTTTAAACAACATGTTCTACAATAGGGACATCGACTCTAAAACTCGGGACGGGCCGTTCATCCATCTGCAGGCCGATCCCACAACAAGAAGGTTGGTGAGCACATCCATGGAGCGTGCAAGCGGTGTTCTCATGCCCATCTCGTCTCTGCCCGGACCGTATGGCATCGGCGGCTTTGGCTGGAACGCCTACGACTTTGTCGATTTCCTCGCCTCGTGTAAACAACATTATTGGCAGATTCTGCCCCTTACGACGACGAGCTATGGCGACTCGCCCTATCAGTCGTTCTCGGCCCGTGCGGGCAACCCCAACTTCATCGACTTTGCCGAGCTTATCGAGGCCGGCTATCTGGAGCAGCGCGATATCGACGGCGTGTACCTGGGCTCCGATCCCAACAACATTGACTATGGCGCCATCTTTGGTGGCCGTCGTCAGATTCTCGACCGCGCCGCCGAGCGCTTTGCCGCCGACAAGCCAGCCGACTTCGACGACTTTGTCCAAGCAAACGAAGACTGGCTCATCCCCTACTGCGAGTTCATGACCGTCAAGGAGGAGTGCGGTCTCAAGGCATTTTGGGAGTGGCCCGCAGAGCTCCGTACCCGCGGTGAGGCTTCTGCCAAGGTCTGCGCCGCCCATCCCGCGCGCATGCTCTACCACCAGATGACGCAGTACTTCTTCGATCGTCAGTGGAGCCGCCTCAAGGCCTATGCCAACGAGCGCGACATCCTCATCATCGGCGACCTGCCCATCTATGTCTCGCGTGACTCCGTCGAGATGTGGGCGACGCCTGAGCTCTTTAAGATCGACGCCGCCGGTAATCCCGCGAGCGTCGCTGGCACGCCGCCCGACCAGTTCTCGGCCACCGGCCAGTACTGGGGCAATCCCATCTACGACTGGGACGCCATGGAGTCCGACGGCTTCTCCTGGTGGGAGGGCCGCATTCGCGCCGCCCTCGACATGTACGACGTCATCCGCCTGGATCACTTCCGCGGCTTCGAGGCCTATTGGGAGGTACCGTTCTCCTCACCCGATTCGTCCTACGGTTCGTGGACGCAGGGCCCCGGCCTCAAGTTCTTCAAGACGCTCGAGGAAAAGCTCGGCACGCTGCCCATCATCGCCGAAGACCTGGGCTTCCTCACCCCCGGTGTCATCGACATGCGCGACAACTCGGGCTTCCCCGGCATGAAGATCCTGCAGTTTGCCTTTGAGGGCACCAACTCGTACTACCTGCCGCACAACTACATTGCCAACACCGTCGCCTATGTGGGCACACACGACAACGAGACGGCGCGCGGTTGGTTTGAGGGAACGGCCACCCCGCGCCAGCGCGAACAGGCGGCCCTGTACACCCACCAGCAAGCAGGCGAGCCCATGGCCGATGCACTCAACCGCACCATCGCCGCCAGCGTGAGCGACACGTGCATCTACACCATGCAGGACCTGCTCAACTTGGGCAACGAGGCGCGCATCAACACCCCCGCCACCCTGGGCGGCAACTGGACCTGGCGCATGCTCGATGGCGCCATCACCCGCGAGCTCGAGCACAAGCTCACCGACTGGACCGAAACCTACTTCCGCATCCCGTCGGAAGCCGAAATTGAGCTTCCCCAATAGGAGCCACCGCACCCGACCCCATTCCATCGTGCGGACGCGTCCGTTTTCCCCGCGCGAGGCCACTCCAATCCCTCGCGCGGGCTTCTTTTGAATTTCTGACATGTAATCAACCCATCACAGGAGGAAACATGCCCCGTATCAATCTTGCGGATCTTGCCGAGCAGTCCTTTGGCACCTCGCTCGAGCAGCTCGATGACCGTCGTATTTATAAGCTGCTGGTCAAGCTCGTGCAGGAGCACTCTGCCGCCTGTCCTCTCAACAACGGCAAGAAAAAGCTCTACTACATCTCTGCCGAGTTTTTGATCGGCAAGCTGCTCATCAACAATATGATCGACCTTGGCATCTATGACGAGGTTAAGGACCAGCTCACCGCCGCAGGCCACGACCTCAACAAGATCGAGGAGTTCGAGGTCGAGCCGTCGCTCGGCAACGGCGGCCTGGGCCGCCTGGCCGCGTGCTTCCTGGATTCCATCGCCACGCTGGGCTTGACCGGCGATGGCGTGGGCCTCAACTATCACTACGGCCTGTTCCGTCAGCGCTTTGTCGACAACCAGCAGAAGGCCGTCCCCGACGAGTGGCTCGGTGAGCAGGACATCCTAGTCGACGATGACCGCTCCTACACCGTCGAGTTCGGCGATTTTGCCGTTACTTCCAAGCTCGTCAACATCGATGTGCCCGGTTACGGCCAGCCCACCAAGAACCGCCTGCGCCTGTTCGACCTGGCGAGCGTCGACGACGGCCTGGTCCCCGGCAGCTCCATCGACTTCGACAAGACCGAGATCGCCAAGAACCTCACCTTGTTCCTCTATCCGGATGATTCCGACGAGCAGGGCCGCCTGCTTCGCATCTACCAGGAATACTTCATGGTGAGCAACGCCGCCCAGCTCCTGATCGACGAGGCCGTCGAGCGCGGCAGCAACTTGCACGACCTGGCCGACTACGCCGTGGTCCAGATCAACGACACGCACCCCACCATGGTCATTCCCGAGCTCATCCGCCTGCTCACCACCAAGCACGACATCGAGTTTGACGAGGCCGTGACCATCGTACGCTCCATGGTCGCCTACACTAACCACACGATTCTTGCCGAGGCGCTCGAGAAGTGGCCGCTCGCCAGCCTGCAAAAGGTCTCCCCTGCCATCGCCGACATTATCGTCAAGCTCGATGAGGTCGCGAAGACCGAGCACGATGACCCGCGCGTCGCCATCATCGACGAATACGACACCGTCCACATGGCCCACGTGGACATCCACTTTGGCTTCTCCATCAACGGCGTAGCCGCCCTCCACACCAAGATCCTGGAGGACACCGAGCTTCATCCGTTCTACGAGATCTATCCCAAGAAGTTCTCCAACAAGACCAACGGCATCACCTTCCGCCGCTGGATCCATGGGGCCAACCCCGCGCTCGCCAGCCTGCTCGACGATGTGATCGGCACCGACTGGCGCAGCACCGGCGACCTGAGCAAGCTTGCCGAGTTCGTTGACGACAAAGGTGTTCTTGA
>USKV01000221.1 GCA_900555355.1 uncultured Collinsella sp. | reverse complement strand
CGTCGACAGGCGGGGTGGTTCCCCGCGTACGTGCCATCTGAGTAACCGAGGGGAGGGCGCACATGGGAATGACGGGTGCATACGAGCGCAATCTCGATGCAAAAGGTCGTCTATCCCTGCCTGCACCCCTTCGTGAGGAGCTTGGAGAGCACGTTCGCGTGTTCAAAGCCCTGGATGTCGATGCTCTGTACGTGTTCTCTGCCGAGGCCTTCGATAAGTGGGTCGAAGGACTCTTCGCGGGTCGTGAGGGCCACGAGGGTTTTAACCCGCGTGACATCAACGACCAGAAGCTTATGAGGGCGATCAACAAGCGCACCACGTCGATGGATGTGGACAGCGCGGGTCGTATCGGTCTTTCTGAGTCTCTCCGCAAGCAGGCGAACCTCGACCGCGAGGTCACGGTTGTGGGCAACTACGACCACCTTGAGGTTTGGGACCGCGCTACGGCCGATGAGGACGATGACGACGAGGCCCTGCTGGACCTCTTCTTCTCGTAAGGGCAAGGCACGAGTAACGGATGGAGCGTGGGATCTTGACACAAGAATATCGGCATGAACCTGTCATGCTCGGCGAAGTGCTTGAGTCGCTGCGGCTAAAGAGCGGCTCCGTTGTCTGCGATTGCACCCTTGGCGGTGCCGGCCATTCGGTAAAGATGGCCGCGCAGGTGGGGGAGACCGGCCTTTTGCTCGGCGTCGATCAGGACGACATGGCCCTCGAGGCCGCTGGCGCCCGTCTGGACCGCGAGGTTCCCGGAGTTCCGCACCAGCTGCTGAAGGGCAACTTCGGCGACTTGGACGAGCTGCTTTGCTCGGCCGAGGTGCCCGGGGTCGATGGCTTCCTGTTCGACTTGGGCGTTTCGTCGCCGCAACTCGATATCCCTGGCAGGGGCTTTTCGTACAACGAGGACGCCCCATTGGACATGCGGATGGATCCGGGTAACAACACCTTAAACGCAGCTGAGGTCATCAACACCTATAACGAACACGACCTCGCCCGGATTCTACGCGTCTATGGCGAAGAGAAGTTCGCCTCGCAGATCGCGCGTGAGATCGTGCGCCGCCGCGAGCATGAGCCGATCGAAACCACCGGTCAGTTTGTCGAGATCATCAAGGCTGGTATCCCCGCTGCCGCTCGTCGGCATGGCGGACACCCGGCCAAGAAAAGTTTCCAGGCCATTCGCATCGAGGTCAATCACGAGCTCGATGTGCTCGAACGAGGGCTTGATGCCGCCACCAGGTGGCTCAACCCGGGCGGACGCATCTGCGTCATCTCGTATCACTCGCTCGAGGACCGTATCGTAAAGAACCACTTTAAGGAGATGAGCCAGGGGTGCACGTGTCCGCCGGAGATTCCGGTGTGCGTGTGCGGCAACGTGCCGATACTCAAGGTCATCACCCGCAAACCCCTGGTTGCCCAACCCGATGAGGTTGCGCGCAACCCTCGGGCGAGATCAGCCAAGATCCGCGTGGCGCAGCGTCTGTAGACGCGACCGCGCGATATTGGACCTCCCGCTCGTACCACAAACGAAGCTTAAACACACTACCAACGTACTCGGGATGGGAGGCGGCATATCATGGGCTACAACACCTCAAACGCAGCACTCGCCTATGATATGAACGCCATGCCCGCCTATCGTGAGGCACCGCAGGCCCCCGTTGCTCCCCGCGAGCAGCGCACGCCGCGCTTTGATGTCTACACGGGCGCGGGCCGTCAGGCAAACCAGGCGGTAAGCCCGGTTTTCATGAGCGTTCTTAAAACGTTTTGCATCATTGCGGCCATCTTCATGACGATCGGTGTCGCCCGCGTGGCGCTCGCCGGCGTTACGGCCCAGGTGCTCAACAGCAACGCCGCGCTTACCAACACGCTCGAGAAGGCGACCGATGAGAGCTCCGACCTGGAGGTCATGCATTCGGTCTATGGCGCCGACACGCGCATTCGCGACCTTGCGGGCGCTTATGGCATGGTGGAGCCCAGCGAGAGCGTTACACTTGATTTTTCGCAGGATGCAGCCGCGGGCGCTAGCTCGACCGCGACCGCTCAGTAACAAGACGGTAGCTGAGTATGACAAATGACTATCGCCGCGGTTCCGATGGGGGCCGCGGTTCTGGACGTCCCTCGTCGCGGGGACGTTCTGGTTATCAAGGAACGGGTCGGCCATCTTACAACGCGAGGCCGTCCTATGGCAACGACCCTGCGTCGCGTCTCCGTGGCTCGAGTGGTCCTCAAATGCATAACACCAGACCGCGCAAGAGCTCGTCGACCGAATGGCTCACGGGCACGCCGCTGCCCCGTCGCAAAGCCGTCATGGGCTTCATCGGGTTTGGCTTGGGTTTGGGCGTCCTTCGCCTTGCCGACTATCAAATCGTGGAAGCCGATAAGCTACGCGACCGCGCCGATGCACGTCGCTTGCTCGCGCAGACGCTATATGCCAAGCGCGGTACCATCTACGACCGTAACGGCAACGTGCTGACGTCGTCGGTCGAATGTCGCAACATCGCCGTGAACCCGCAGCTTGTCGAGGATGTTGACAAGACGGTGTCGGCGCTGGTCAAGGCAACTGGAATCGATAAAAAGACCTGCCGCAAGCTCGTCGAGTCCGATGGCACCTGGGTGTATATCAAGCGCCAGGTGGACGAAGACGATGCTGCGGCGCTGGAGAAGAAGAACCTGCCCGGCGTGCTTTTTGAGCAGGCCATGAAGCGCGTATATCCATACGGCAATCTGGCATCGCAGGTGCTGGGTGTAGTGAATGTAGACAACGACGGCTTGACGGGTCTCGAAAAGCAATACAACAAGCTTCTGACCGGCACGAATGGTACCCTCGTGCGCGAGCGCGCGAGGGACGGCAGCTATATCGCGGGCGGTGCCTATAAAAAGGTGGCTGCGGTCGACGGCGTTGACATCGTGACGACGCTCGACGTCAATATGCAGCGAGCGGCTGAGGATGCTTTGGCGGAGGCTGTCGAGAAGACAAAGGCCAAGAACGGCTCGGCTTTGGTCACCGACCCCACGACTGGTGAAATTCTCGCCGCCTGCTCGTACCCGACCTACGACCAGACCGATCTGGAAAACGCCAAGACCGAGGATATGAACTTGCGCCTGGTCACCGACGCCTACGAGCCCGGCTCGGTCTTTAAGACGCTCGTGGCCGGTGCCGGCTTCGACTTGGGTGCCGTGCGTTCGAGCACGTCGTTTGAGGTGCCGGCGAGCATTAA
>USKV01000220.1 GCA_900555355.1 uncultured Collinsella sp. | reverse complement strand
AACATCGAGGTAGGCATCGGTACGCTTATTGGCAGGCATGCGCATGCGGCTATTGTTGCGCAGGCACAAGATGCGCGAACACCCGTCATCAATCAGGCGACGCGTGGCAAGTTCGCCGATGCCATAGCTGTCGCTCGCAATCTGAACAGAGGCCTCGCCAAGGTCGCAGTCGATACCAACCAGACTCAAGCCCATCTCGGCATACGCCTCGGCACCGATATTAAGCGAGTTGACGATGACGCCATCAACCATATTGCGTCGAAGCATGTCGATATAAGAGCGCTCAAGCTCGGGTCGATTGGCGCTATTGCACAGCAGCATCTTAAAACCGTTTTCGGCCAGGGTATGCTCAATGACTTGAACCACTTGGGCATGAAACGGACTGCTGACATAGGGGACGATCATACCGATAAGATTCAGGCGACCGTTGAGCATGGCACGAGCGATATCGTTGGGCGTATAGTTGATGCGCTTCATCGCGGCATGGACCTTATCGCGGGTCTCTTGGCTAATATAGCCGCGATTATTAAGCACGCGAGATACCGTAGTAGGCGAAACCCCCGCCACCGCTGCAACTTCCTTGATGCCAGGCTTAGCAGAATCCTTAGAACGAGTGCCCTCGCGAGCCATAGCACCCTCCCCTATCAACATGTCATACGTTTACATACGAACAAAGCATACCCCAACAAGAGCGGGAAGACGGTAACAGTACAAGTAAGTAAACGACTCATCCAAATAATTAGGAGAGTTCCGCCTAAAGGGTGACTACACAGGACCCCCGCCGGGGCTGTTTGGGCTATCTCCCAAAAAATTCCGCAGGACGCAAAGAGGCTCCGCAGCGCGAAGCGCGATGCGGAGCCTCTTTGCATGTCCGAGGACGTTCCGGAGAGAAGCCCCCGTCACGCCCCCGGATTCCCGGTGGGAGTTCTAGACCTTGTCGGCCTTAGTACATACCGCCGCCCTGCTGACCAGCGGTAGCAGCAGCGATAGCGTCCTCAAGCTGAGTGTTCTTGGGCACATCGGAGACGGTGGCCTCGGTGATGAGAATCAGGCTGGCGACAGAAGCAGCGTTCTGCAGGGTGACGCGGCTGACCTTGACGGGGTCGAGGACGCCCATCTCAATCATGTCGCCCCACTCGCCGTTGGCAGAGTTGAGACCCTGGCCGGCGGGCAGCTCGGCAACCTTGTCGACCACGACAGCGCCCTCAAAACCAGCGTTCTTGGCGATGGTAGCGACCGGAGCGGTCAGAGCCTTCTTGACGATATCGACGCCAATCTTCTCCTCGGGGTCGTCAATCTCGACAGCGTCGAGCGCAGGAACAGCGTCCATGAAGGCGACGCCGCCGCCAGCGACAATGCCCTCCTCGACAGCAGCGCGGGTAGCCTGCAGGGCGTCCTCGACGCGGTGCTTGATCTCCTTGAGCTCGGACTCGGTAGCAGCGCCGACCTTGATGACGGCAACGCCACCGGAGAGCTTGGCCAGGCGCTCCTGGAGCTTCTCGCGGTCGAAGTCAGAGGTGGTGTTCTCCATCTCGCCCTTGATCTGAGCGATGCGGGCGTCGATGGCCTCCTTGGAGCCAGCGCCGCCGACGACGACGGTGTTGTCCTTGGAGATGGTGACGGACTTAGCGGTACCGAGCATATCGGCGGTAATGTCAGCGACCTTCACGCCCAGCTCGTCCAGAGCGGCCTGGCCACCGGTGAGGACGGCGATGTCCTCGAGGATGCGCTTGCGGCGATCGCCGTAGCCCGGAGCCTTGACGGCGCAGACGTTGAGGGCGCCACGGATCTTGTTGAGGACCAGGGTCGGCAGAGCCTCGCCGTCGATGTCCTCAGCGATGATGAGCAGGCCACGGCCGGCGCGCTGGACAGCCTCGAGAACAGGCATGATGTCCTGAACGCTGGAGATCTTCTGGTCGGTGATGAGGATGTACGGATCCTTCATCACGGCCTCCATGCGGTCGTTATCCGTGACGAAGTAAGCGGAGACATAGCCCTTGTCGAACTGCATGCCCTCGACAGTGTCGATGGTAATGTCGAACGTCTGGGAATCCTCGACGGTGATGACGCCGTCCTTACCCACGACCTCCATGGCCTCGGCGATCTTCTCGCCGACCTCGGGATCACCGGCGGAAATGGTACCGACGGAAGCAATCTGCTCCTTGGTCTCGACCGGCTTGGCCTGCTTCTTCATCTCGGCGACGGCGGCGTTGACGGCCTTGTCGATGCCGCGACGGATGGCCAGCGGGTTGGCGCCGGCAGCGACGTTGCGCAGACCGTCGTTGACGATAGCCTGAGCGAGCAGGGTCGCGGTGGTGGTGCCGTCACCCACGGTGTCGTTGGTCTTGGTGGCGACCTCCTTCACCAGCTGAGCGCCCATGTTCTCGATGTTGTCCTCGAGCTCGATCTCCTTAGCGACGGAAACGCCGTCGTTGGTGATGGTCGGGGCACCGAACGTGCGCTGCAGAGCGACGTAACGGCCCTTGGGGCCCATGGTGACGGTAACGGCGTCGGCCAGAGTGTTGACGCCCTTGGCGAGCTTGGCGCGGGCATCGGTGTTGAACGTAATGTTCTTTGCCATGGTAGGTAATCCTCCAAAAAAATGTGACTCGCGTCGCCGCTTCCGAGTCCTATGCGGTGGACGCGTTCAAAAACGAATCAGAGATTCTGACGAGACTAGGCCTCGACGACGGCGTAGATGTCGTCGGCGCGCATCAGCAGATACTTCTCGCCGTCGACCTTGACCTCGTTGCCACCAAACTTACCGTAGATGACAACGTCGCCGACCTGAACGTCCATGGGGATGCGCTCGCCCTTGTCGTTGACCTTACCGGCGCCAACGGCAACGATGGTGCCGCGCTGCGGCTTCTCCTGAGCGTTGCTGGCGATGTACAGACCAGAAGCGGTCTTCTGCTCGGCCTCGTCGGGCTTGACCAGGACGCGATCTGCAAGCGGCTTCAAAGACGACATGCTTGTTTCCTCCTTTGTGGGCCGCGCGGTCATGCCGCGCGGGTTAACCCTTTTTGTTTGCGTACGCGTTGAATGGTACCCACGAATGGCGGGTTATACAACACAGAGTCAAAAAATCTTATTTTTTGGCACTTAGATTTTCTGAATGCCGGGGGATAACTTAGCGATGCCTCCCGTGTGGCTCCGGAGGGGCGGGGCATAAGGTTTCCTGCTCGGGCAGTCCTGCTCGCACGAAGGCCACATTAAGTGG
>USKV01000219.1 GCA_900555355.1 uncultured Collinsella sp. | reverse complement strand
GCGTTGAGGTTTGGCAGGCGCGCCGGAACGCCCTCCGGCGCGGCGGAAGGTGGGTTTCGATGCTCTAGAAGCCGAGGAATTTAACTTCCGGTCTGAGCTCGATGCCATACGCCTCCCTCACCTTTCCGTGCACATGTCTGATAACCGCGGCAACGTCATCGGCCGAGGCGGTTCCGTTATTAACGATAAAATTAGCGTGAACGGGCGAAACTTCCGCGCCGCCAATCGAAAAACCCTTTAATCCACAATCCTCGATAAGCTTGCCCACACTCGCATCGGGCGGGTTGCGAAAGACCGACCCGCAGGATGCGCGACCCATGGGCTGCGTACGCTTGCGCCTCGTCAGGTACCGCTCCATGCGCTCGCGAATGTCGGCCTTGGGCGCCGGTTTAAGCTTGAGCACGCACTCGAGGATAATATCATTGCGGGGAAGGCTACATTCGCGGTAGCCCCAAGTGATCTCGGACCCCGCATAATGCTTGATACCGGATGCCGGGTCAAACGTTACGACATCCTCAACCAGCGAGCCAATCCACTCGGTCCGTGTGCCTGCATTCATAGATATCGCACCGCCAACCGAGCCAGGGATGCCAACGGCAAACTCAAGGCCCGAGAGGCTACGCGACAGGGCATCGTTGACCAGGCGCGCAAACATCACGCCCGCACCGACCGTCAGCGTACAACCGTCATCGGCAACAACCGTGCGCTGAAACTCACGTCCGAGCGAAATGACGGCACCGCGATAACCGCCATCGGCAACCAGCAGATTGGAGCCCTTGCCGATGATGACCCACGGCACCTGCTCGCGATCGAGCACCGCCACGGCGCGGCGGAGGGCATGATAGCTATGGCACGTCACAAAGAGGTCGGCCTTGCCGCCGATACGATAGCTCGTATGACGCGCAAGGCGCTCGTCCTCGATCACATCCGTGTCGATCATGCCCGAGAGCGCCATGACGGCGTTAAACAGACCCATTAGACTTAAGCGTCTTTCTTGGCAGTCAGATAGTCGATAAACTCGGGGCCGACGGTCGTAACGTCACCGGCACCCATAGTGAGCAGCAGGTCGCCCTCGCCCACCATCTGCTCGAGCTCCTGATTGAGCTCAAGACGGCTGGAGCAGTACACGACCTCCTTGCCAGGATGCTTGGCGCGCACGGTATCGGCGAGCATCTTAGAGGTGACACCCGGAATGGGCATCTCGCCAGCCGAGAACACATCAATCAGCAGCAGTTTATCGGCATTGGCAAATGCATCGGCAAAGTCGTCGCACAGGGCCTGCAGGCGCGAATAGCGATGCGGCTGGAACACGACGTCGACGTGCTTGTAGCCCAGCGACGAAGCGGCAGCAAGCGTCGCCTTGATCTCGGTGGGATGATGGCCGTAATCGTCAACCACCGTGATGCCGTCGATATCGCCCACGTGGGTAAAGCGACGGCGGACGCCCTCAAAACTCGAAAGTGCCTTAGCGGCGGCATCGATATCGAGGCCTAGGACATGGGCGACGGTCAAGACGGCCGTGGCGTTGAGCATGTTGTGGCGACCGGGATTGCTCTTGATCTCCACGGCATGCTCAGTGCCGTCCTCAAAGCGAACGATAAAGTCGCTCTGGATGCCCTTGACATCCGGGTGCATGCAGACGATGTCGTTGCTCTCGGCAAAGCCGTAGGAAAGCACGTGACGGCCCGTCGACTTGGCGAGCTCGACCAGATGCGGGTCCTCACCGCAGACGATGACGGTGCCGTCCTCGCCCACCAGGCTCATGAATTTGGCGAAAGTCGCTTCGATCTCCTCGATACCCGAGTAGTGATCGAGGTGGTCGGCCTCGACGTTGGTCACAATGACCACGTTGGGGTTCAGGAACAGGAAGGAGCTGTCGGACTCGTCGGCCTCGGCGACAAAGTAGTCGCCCGAGCCGTTCTTGCCGTTCGTGTCATAGCCCTCGACGATGCCACCGATCAGGAAGCTCGGATCCAGACCCATGCGGTCGAGCATCGTGGCGCACATCGAAGAGGTCGTGGTCTTGCCGTGAGTACCGGCGACGGCGACGGTGGTGTAGCCGTGGCCCAAAGCAGAGAGCATCTTGGCACGGGGCCACACGGGAATACCAAGCTCGCGAGCGCGCACGAGTTCAGGGTTGGACTCCGGAATAGCGGTGGAAACAACAACCACGTCGGGCTTGACCTCGTCGATCGTGGCGGCCTCATGGCCCACATGTACCTTCACACCAGCGCGGGTAAGCTGGCGGATATAACGTGACGTCTTAAGGTCGGAGCCGGTAACGGCATAACCGCGCTCGTGCAGAACGAGGGCGATGCCGCTCATGCCGGCGCCGCCGATACCGATAAAGTGGGCGCTCTTGAACTCGGGCGCGGAGGTTGCAGTCTGGGAATCAGCCATGTGCTCGTGTACTCCTTGCGTAAACACTGCCTGTAACCCGTTAACTGTACCGCACCTACCGCATCAGCGCGAGGGCGACCGACGATATCCCGTCTAACTAACGCAATCCCTCTACCGCGTCGGCCAAAAGTGCGGCGGCACGGTCCTGGGCCAAGCCGCGCGCCGCCTGACGCATGGCATCACGTACCGCAGCGTCATCGATCAGGTGCAGCAGCTCGTCGGCAAAGGCAGGGGCATCGATATCGGCATCGGCGCAAAGCACGCCGGCACCGGCATCGACCAGGTAACGGGCATTCGTGGTCTGGTGGTCGGCCGTCGCGTGCGGATACGGCACGAGCACCGAGGGCACGGCAAGCGCGGCGATCTCGGCCACGCTCGAGGCACCGGAACGCGAGAGCACCAGATCGGCCGCAGCCAGCATATCGCCCATGTTGTCGATGTAAGGCTGGACGCGGTAACGCTTCGCCTCCTCGGGCGTCAGCGCCAAAGCGCGCTCGGTCTCCTCAAAGCCGTCGGCACCCGTCGAATGCAACACATAGAGGTTCTTGCGCGAAAGCAGCTCGTTTTTGAGCGAAACCACGCGCTCGTTGAGGTGCTGGGCGCCAAGTGAACCGCCAAAGACGAGCAGCAGCGTAGCGTCCTCGGGAACGCCAAGTGCCTTGCGGCCGCGAGCGCGATCGCCTTCGATTACCGAGCGACGTACGGGGTTGCCGGTCATGAGCACGTGGTCAGGGTCACCTTCGCGCTCAAAGACCGAACGCGCTGCCGGCACCGAGATGCACACGCGGGCGGCGTGGGAGTTCATCATCTTGTTGGCCAGGCCCGGAACAGAGTTCTGCT
>USKV01000218.1 GCA_900555355.1 uncultured Collinsella sp. | reverse complement strand
AAGTACGGCCTGTCCGTGAGCGGCTTTGTCGCGCTTGACCGTATGCTCGCCAACAGCGGCGCACGCGTGGGCGATGCGTTACTGCTGACCAAGGCGATCGGCTCGGGCATCATCACCACGGCCATTAAGGGCGAGCTCATCGAGCAGGACGAGGCCGCAGCCATGTTTGACTCGATGCGCACCCTCAACGAGGCTCCGATTCGTCTGGCCAAGGGACTTGAGCTTCACGGCTGCACCGACATTACGGGCTTTGGTCTGATCGGGCACGCGTGCGAGATGGCCGAGGGCTCGGGCGTGCAAGTTGAGCTTGCGTCGGGGGCGGTGCCACTCTTTGACCAGGTGCTCGACATGGCGCGTCTGGGCATTATCCCCGCGGGCTCCTACCGCAACCAGGACTTTTTTGGCCCGCGCGTGGCTGCCGACGAGGACCTGGAGCCGGGCATGCTGGATGCGCTGTACGATCCGCAGACCTCGGGCGGCCTACTCATCGCGGCGCCTGCTTCCGATGTGGATGAGCTTGCGCGCCGCCTGGATGCCGAGGGGCGCATCGCGGCCGTTGTCGGGCGCGTGTGCGAGGCGGAGCCGGGCGGTCCTGCCGTCCGCGTTGTTCGCTAGCCCGCACGTTTATGTAACTGTTTGCCGTTCTCTAGAACGGTTCTTTCGAAAGGAATTTGCTATGTCTACCAAGATTGAAGTCAATGCCATGGGCGATGCCTGCCCGCTGCCCGTCGTCAAGACGCTCAAAGCCCTGAAGCAGCTCGATGGCGAGGGCACCGTCGTGACCTCGGTCGATAACGAGACCGCCGTCAAGAACATCTCCAAGATGGCGCAGGAAAAGGGCTGCACAGCCTCGGTCGAGAAGGTTTCTGACGACGAGTGGCACGTGACCGTGGCGACCTCTGGCGCCGTTGCCGTGGCCGATTCCGAGCAGGATGGCGCTGCCTTCTGCGACGCCAGCGCCGGCAAGGGCAAGCTCGTCATTTCCGTCTACACCGATTGCATGGGCCGTGGCGACGACGAGCTGGGCCACAAGCTCATGAAGGCTTTCATCTTTGCCGTGACGCAGCAGGAGGAGCTGCCCGCGACCATGCTGTTCTACAACGGCGGCGCCAAGCTCACCGTCGAGGGCTCGCCGGTGCTCGATGACCTGAAGGGCTTGGCCGAGCAGGGTGTCGAGATTCTCACCTGCGGTACCTGCCTCGATCACTATGGCATTAAAGACCAGCTTGCGGTGGGCGAAGTCACCAACATGTACGTGATCGTGGAGAAGATGGAGCAGGCCGTGCGCGTCGTGCGCCCGTAGCGTATTGGTTGGAGTTGCCATGAGGGAGAAGCGCCCGGCGCTTGTTATCACGTTTCCTACCACGGCGGCCGCCATGGGGTGCGAGACCCTATGCATCGAGCGCGGCCTTCCCGGGCGCACGATTCCCGTGCCCGGGGAGGTCGCTGCCGGCTGCGGCTTGGCGTGGAAGGCGCTGCCTGCCGATGAGGAGCTGCTGCGCGGCGAACTCGCCGCGGCGGGCGTTCCCACCGAGGGCTTTACGGTGATCGACATGTGGGAGGTCGTGCGATGATCTACCTGGATAACGCGGCGACGACCATGCACAAGCCGCAGACGGTCATCGATGCCGTGGTGCAGGCGATGTGCTCGCTCGGCAATGCCGGACGCGGTGCGACGTCGGGCGCGCTCGACGCGGCGCGTACCATCCACGGCTGTCGCGCCAAGCTTGCGCGCCTGTTGGGCTGCCCGCGGGCTGACCATGTGTGCTTTACGCCCAACTCCACCGCGGCGCTCAACACCGCCATTTGTGGCGTGGTGCGCCCCGGCGACCGCGTGGTCACGACGGTGCTCGAGCACAACTCCGTGCTGCGTCCGCTCAACCGCCTGGCGGCGGAGCGGGGTGTGACCGTTGAGCATGCTGGCTGCGACGCGGACGGCGTTCTCGATTATGACGAGCTCGAGCAGCTGGTCACGCCGGGCACGCGTGCCGTGGTGGTGACGCACGCCTCCAATGTGACCGGCAATGAGGTCGACATTGCGCGCGTGGCCGCCATGGCCCATGCGGCAGGCGCGCTTGCGATCGTCGACGCCTCGCAGTCTGCCGGCACGGCGAAGATTGACATGGATGCCATGGGGCTCGACGTCGTGTGCTTTACCGGCCACAAGGGGCTGATGGGCCCGCAGGGCACCGGCGGTCTGGCCGTGGCGGAGTGTGTCGACGTGGCGCCCTGGGCCATGGGCGGCACGGGCGTGCACAGCTTCGATGCACTGCAGCCGCTTGAGTGGCCCACGCGCCTGGAGGCGGGCACGCTCAACGGTCACGGCATCGCGGGACTTTCCGCGGGTCTCGACTTTATCGAGGCTCAAGGTGGAGTCGAGGCGATTGCGGCACACGAGCGAGCACTGGCGGATCGCTTCCTTGCCGGTGTGCGCGAGATTCCGGGGATTAAGCTCTATGGTGCCTTTGACCAGCCGGCGCGCTCTGCGATTGTGTCGCTCAACGTAGCCGATATCGATTCGGCCGAGATCTCGGACGCGCTCATGCAGGGGTGGGGGATTGCGACGCGCCCCGGCGCCCATTGCGCTCCGCTCATGCACCGCGCGCTGGGGACCGAGCGTCAGGGTGTCGTTCGCTTCTCGTTTGGGTATTTCAACACGGAAGAGGAAGTCGACACTGCGATTGACGCTTTGCGCGATTTAGCCTGCTAGAGCGTATATACTTGCGGGACGGGTATTTTGCCCGTCCCGTTTTTGTTTCGACCCGAAAGGTGGTCCCATGGCCTCATCCTCGCCGCGCGGTCTGCGCTCCGACCATGTCGTCACCGTCGGCATCGCCCTGTTCTCGATGCTCTTTGGCGCCGGCAACCTCATCATTCCGCCGTTGCTGGCACTTCAGGCTGGCACGGCTACGCCGCTTGCCATGATCGGCTTTTTGATTGCCGCTATCGGCCTGCCCGTCATGGGATTTATCGCCGTCGCGCTCGCCGGTACGGCCCGCGAGCTGGCCGGCCGCGTGCATCCCAAGTTTGGCGAATTCTTCGTTGCGGCGGTCTATCTGGCCATCGGTCCGTGCCTGGCCATTCCTCGCACAAGCTCTACGGCGTTCGAAATGCTGGTGCCGCTGCTACCCGAGGGCGTTTCGCTCGGCACGGAACGTCTGGTGTTTGCCATCGGGTTCTTCATAGTCGCGTTTGCGCTCACGCTGCGTCCGGGCGTCATCACGCGCGTGCTCGGTCGCATTACGG
>USKV01000217.1 GCA_900555355.1 uncultured Collinsella sp. | reverse complement strand
TCCCATCATGCAGGCGTACCACGGCGTGGACGTGCTCATCATCGATGACATCCAAAACATCATCGGCAAGCGCGCGAGCGTGGACTACTTTTTCCAGCTCATGGACGAGTTCATCCGCAACAACAAGAAGGTCGTCATCGCGGCAGACCGCGCCCCCAAGGACCTGAGCATGGACGAGCGTCTGACCAGCCGCTTCAACGCCGGCATGCTCTGCCTGGTCGCAGAGCCCAGCTACGAGATGAAATACAAGATCTTGCAGCGCTATTACGAGAACACCATCGCCGCCGCTCCCGAGGCAGGCGACGACTCGCTGCTGGCGGCCTATGGGGGCGACGGCGGGCACCTGACCGACGAGCACTTTAAACACATGGCCGAGGTCTCGGGCACCAACATTCGCGAGCTCGAGAGCTTTTGCGAACGTTGTGCCGGCGAAGCTGGCGATCGCGAGCGCGAGGGCGGGGAGCTCACCTTTGACGACATCGACGCCATCGCCAACCAGTACTTCGATACATCGGCCAAGAAGATCAATGTGCAGACGGTCCAGTCCGTCATCGAGGAGCAATACGGTGTGACGCACGAGGAACTCATCGGGCCTCGCCGCAACGCCAATATCGCCAAGGCGCGCCATATCGCTATCTACCTGGCCATCGAGATGTGCGAGATGACGACCACGGCGGTGGGCGCCGAATTTGGCAACCGTAACCACTCGACCGTCAGCACGAGCTACAAAAAGGTCCAGAAGATGATCCAGGAAGACCGCACCGTCACCGAAGACCTCAAGTCGCTGCGCGATAAAATTACACTGCGCTCGTAGGAAAATAGAGACACCTGTTGAAAACTTGTCGAAACCGTGGGCATAAGGTGTCTAAAACCCAACCCGCGGTGATGAAAAGTTTTGCGCAGGTTTTGAACGTGGAAAACATGCCCGGTTGCACACAGGTTCCTGTCGATTCTCTTTTTAGGGCTGACCTGCACTTTTAGGAGTAATCAACAGTTTCGTCAGTACTATTACTATTATTAAGATATTTATATCTATAGAAAGGTATTAAAAGATGAAGTTCACCGTCAGCCAGAGCTCGCTTACGCAAGCCATCGGCGTCGTTATGAAGGGTGTCGCTTCGGCATCCACCCTTCCCATTCTGTCGGGCGTGCTTGTCAAGGCACAAGACGGCATCTTGGAATTCCAGACCTCCAACTACACCATCTCGATTCGTCACCGCATTGCGGCTCATGTCGAAGAGGAAGGCGAGATGGTGATTCCCTGCAAGATGCTCTCCAACATCACCAAGACCCTTCCCGATGCCCCGGTCACCTTTGAGCTGTCCGAGCGCCAGGTGCTGATTGGTTGCGAGAAGAGCTCTTTCCGCCTGAACACGCTTGATGCTAATGACTTCCCCGAGTTTCCGGCCTATGCCATCGAGAGCGCCGTGGAACTGCCGACCGATATCTTGTCCGAGATGGTCGGCCGCGTGTGGCGCGTCACCTCGACCGACAAGGCCCGCCCCATCCTGGGTGGCGTGCACATGAAGGTCGAGAACAACACCGTGCGCCTGGTGGCGACCGATTCCTTCCGTTTGGCCGTGTGCGATACGCAGGTTGAGACCTCGACCCTCGAGGGTTCCTTTGAGCTCAACGTTCCGGCTGACGCCTTTAACGACGCGCTGAACATCATGGCCAGCCAGGCGACCATCATGATCGGGGCTACCGACACCCAGGTCGTCTTTGAGGCCGGCAACACCACCTACGTGTCGCGCCGCATCGAGGGCGTATATCCCAATTACAAGCAGCTCATCCCCGATTCGTGCGTGACGAGCGTCAAGATCGACGTCGCCGCCTTTAACGCCGCCCTCAAGCGCGTGGCCGTTATCGCGAGCGCCAACCCCGCCGTCAAGTTCGAGATCGATGTCGAGAACGGGCAGATGGGCCTGTCCTCCATTTCCAATGACCAGGACCTTGCGCAGGAGACGATCGATGTCGAGGCCGAGGGCGAGTCGGGTACCATCGCCTTCAACTACCACTACATCTTCGGGTGCCTCAATGCCCTGTCCAAGGAGAAGGAGATCACGCTGGAGCTCAAGAGCTACTCGCAGGCGGGCATCTTCAAGTCCTACGACAAGATCAACTACCTGTACCTGGTCATGCCGGTCCGCATCTAGCAACTGCCCTATGACCATGTTCGCCCGCGATCTTTCCGTCGCGCACTACCGCAGCTTCGATAGCTATCGCCTTGCCCTGGACGAGGGCGTGACGATACTTGCGGGACCCAACGCGGCGGGAAAGACCAATCTCATAGAGGCGCTGCAGCTGCTGACGAGCGGCGCCTCGTTTAGGCATCCGACCGCAGCCGAGCTCGTCCATGACGGCGTGGGCTCGTGCAAGGTCGAGCTGAGGCTCGAAGGTGGCGGGCGCGTGCTGGACATGGGGCTGAGCGTGGAAGACGGCAAGCGTTCGTTTAGCCGCAACGGCAAGCGCTGCGCTGCGTCCGGCGTGCGCGGGGTGCTGCCGAGCGTTCTGTTTTGTCCGGACCACCTGGATATGGTCAAGCGTGGGGCCAGCGTGCGCCGCGCCGCACTTGATGACTTTGGCGTTCAGTTGAGTGCGCGCTATGCCGATCTGGCTAGTGCCTACGGGCGCTGCGTGACCCAGCGCAATGCCCTGCTCAAGGAGACCTGGTGCTGCCGCGAGATGCTCGGCGCCTGGAACGAATCTATTGCCCGCGCCGGTTCGGCCCTGCTCGTGCACCGTCTGGCTCTGCTCGACCGGCTGTCGGGCCATGTGCGTGACGCCTATGGCCGCGTGGCATCCGGCGAGCCCGCCGGTGTGTCCTATGTGTCCACGCTTGGCGACCTGCCTCGCACAGAGGATCGCGATGAGCTCAGGGGCTGGGCGTATGAGCACATGCTTTCGGCGCTCGATGAGCGCGCCGACGAGGAGATCCGTCGCGGCTTGACGCTCGTGGGTCCGCATCGCGACGAGATTGAGTTTTCCGTCGCGGGCCGATCGGCCCGTTCATTTGCCAGCCAGGGCCAGCAGCGAACGCTGGTGCTTGCCTGGAAGGTGGCAGAAGTGGCCGTGGCGCGCGATATCCTGGGCACCGCGCCGCTGCTGCTCTTGGACGACGTGATGAGCGAGCTCGACGCCGGGCGTCGAGGCGCTTTTCTGCAGCTGATCGGTGATGATATCCAGACAGTCATAACCACCACCAATCTGGGGTATTTTACCGATGACCTGCTTGATCGAGCCAAGGTGGTGAGCA
>USKV01000216.1 GCA_900555355.1 uncultured Collinsella sp. | reverse complement strand
AACCCTTCCTGAGCATCGTCAACGGCGGTGCGGGCGATGGGTCCGAGGCGGAGGACACGCGCAGCGGCGACGAGATCGCCGAAGACATCATCGAGCGGATGGGATTGAAGGTGGTCTAGGTGAACCTTCTCGACCTGATGATTAAGGTCGGCCTCAAGGATGAAGCCAGCGGCAAGGCCGAGGGCGTGGCCTCGAAGGTCGTGGGCACACTCGGCAAGGCCGGAGCGACCGTTGCCAAGGCGGTAGGCGTGGGCGTCGCCGCCGTGGGGGCGGGCGTCGCTGCCGTCACGGGCATGAGCATGAACGCATACGCCGCATACGAGCAGAACGTCGGCGGCATCCAGAAGATATTCGGCAACATGGGCAAGTCGCTCGAGGACTACGCCGCCATGACCGGGCAGACCGTCGAGCAGTGCTCCGGTAAGTGGGAGCAGCTCGAGCAGGCCCAGACGACAGTGCTGGCCAACGCCGACCGCGCCTACATAACGGCCGGCCTGAGCGCCAACCGGTACATGGAGCAGGTGACGGGCTTCTCTGCCTCGCTCGTCAAATCGCTCGGCGGCGACACGGTCAAGGCCGCCGAGTACGCCAACACGGCAATGGTCGACATGAGCGACAACGCGAACACCTTCGGCACGGCGATGGAGGACCTCCAGAACGCGTACCAAGGATTCGCCAAGCAGAACTACACCATGCTCGACAACTTGAAGCTCGGCTACGGCGGCACCAAGGAGGAGATGCAGCGCCTCGTCAAGGACGCGCACGCCGTCAACTCCGCCGTGGACGAGTCAAGCCTGTCCTTCGACAACATCGTGCTAGCCATCCACACGATGCAGGAGCAGATGCAGATCGCCGGCACGACCTCGCGCGAGGCCGCGACGACCATCGAGGGCTCCTGCAACATGGCCAAGGCCGCCTGGGAGAACTGGGTGACGGAGCTGAGCAAGGACGACGCCGACATGGGCAAGCTCACCGAGGAGCTGTTGCAGTCGGTCGAGACGGCGGCCTCGAACGTCGTCCCGCGCGTTGCGACCATCGTCGGCACGGCGTTGTCGCAGCTACCGAGCCTTGTCACGTCGGTCGGTCCCGTGCTCGGCCAAGCGTTTGTCGACATCTTCACTCAGGCGCTCGACAGCGCGGCTGAGGCCGTGCCCGGGCCTATGGGCGACATCCTCTCCGCCGTGTCGGACGGCGTGGACGAGATCGGCGAGCGCTTCAAGGGCCTTGTCGAGATCTGGGCGGTTGGGGACAACCCGTTGGAGTCGCTGCACCTTGCCATGGTCTACGGCTTGACGCTGCTCGAGGGCGACCTGTCCACGCTGCAGGAGAACATCACCTCATCGCTGCCCGGCATCGCCGAGGGCTTCGCCGACGTGGGCGGCGAGGTCGTTCCCAGGCTCGCCGAGGGAATCGAGATGGGACTGTCGTTCCTCTCCGAGACTGCGGCATCGCTTATGACATCGCTCGGCGGCTATCTGTCCGAGAACCTGCCATCCATCACGGAGAGCGGCCTGCAGATTCTCACCGGCCTCTCCGAGTCCATAGCCGAGAACGCGGGCGTTCTGGCAGAGGGCGCGGCGAACCTCATCGTCGGCTTGGCGCAGGGTATCGCCGACAGCCTGCCGACGCTCATCGAGCAGGCCCCGGTCATCGTGCAGAACCTCGCCAGCGCGATCAACGACAACGCGCCGATACTGCTCGGTGCCGGCATCCAGGCAATCGTGACGCTGGCGCTTGGCATCGTGCAGGCGATACCGACGCTCATCGCCAACATCCCGGCCATCTTCTCGGCCTTCGTCTCGGCGTGGTCGGCGCTCGACTGGCTTAGCCTCGGCAGGAACGCCATCACGTTCCTGGGCAACGGCATCACCGGCATGGCCGGTTTCGTCAGCTCGTGCGGCGCCAACATCGTGTCCGCCATCCGCGGCGCGATCCAGAATCTGCCGTCCACCCTGGCGAGCATCGGACGCAACGGAATCAGCAGCCTGGGCTCCGCCATCCGCGGCGCGGTCGGCTTCGTGACCTCGGCGGCCTTGAGCATCGGCAGCTCCATCATGGGCGCCCTGTCCTCCATCAAGGACCGCATGGCATCCATCGGATCGCAAATCGTGCAGGGCATCGCAAACGGAATCAGTGGCGCGGCCGGCGTGGTCGTGAGCAAGATTACCGGCGTGGTGGGCGGAGCCATCGACGCGGCCAAGAACCTGCTCGGAATCCACTCGCCCTCGCGCGTGTTCCGCAAGATTTTCGGCTACGTCATGGAGGGCGCGGCCCTTGGCATCGACGACACGGCTGACGAGCCCGTGAAGTCCATGGAGTCCGCCGTCGGGAAGGTCGAGAAGGCCGCCGTGTTCGGTGCGAGCGTTACCGGCGGCGGAGCATACGGGGCGACCGCCAACGGAGCCGCGGGCTTCGCGGGCGGCGGCAACGTTTACAACCTCTACCTCGACAGCGACCTGCTGGGCGTCGACGGGCGCGTGGCCTCCGCCTTCAGGAGCTTCGTCGCGGCGGTGGAGCAGAGCATGGCGATGGGGGTCGCGTAGTATGGCGCAGGGAAACTGGGTTCAAGGCAGAGGCGCTTACGGCCTGTACTGCTGGTGCGCGTACGTGGACGTTGCTGAGGTCGGGCGCACGGACACCACCGTGACCTACCGCGTCACGCACGGCTACGGCACGCGCTACGCCATCGACTGCTACGCAAACGGCAGCTCGTCGGCGGGCGGCTCGTGGAACGGCTCGGTCTACTCGACGAACAACTCCGGCTGGGTATGGGTACAGTGCACGTCGCGCGACGTCACGCTCGCGCGCGGCAACGGCGACGCCTACAACCACACCTTCACTGGTCAGATTAACGTCACGGGCGGCTTCGGCAACGGAACGTCGAACGCCTCCAACACCGTCACGGTCCCGTGCCGCGCCTACCACACTCCGCACACGCCGAAGAACATCAGGGCGGAGCGCCTGAGCGACACCAGCGCGAAGGTCAGCTGGGACACCGATTACACGGACATGGCCGGCGCCTACCCTTGGGATACCGTGACCGTCGGCGTGGCGAAGAACGGCCCGGGGAAGTTCACCGACGTCGGCACCGTTAGTTGGGATACCACGAGCCACACCTACAACGGCCTCGAGCCGGGCTGCATGTACATCTTCTCGGCCAAGGCGACGGGCCCCGGCGGCACGTCGGACTACGGCGTGAGCGCGCCGGCGATCTACACCACGCCGACGGCGCTCGGCATGCTCGAGGCAGTCAAGGCGGAGGCGGC
>USKV01000215.1 GCA_900555355.1 uncultured Collinsella sp. | reverse complement strand
GACTAAGGAACTCGATTTCGACGCTATCAAGGCTGCTGCTGAGTCCCATCGTGCTGATATGACTCGCTTCCTGCGCGCTATGATCTCCCATCCCTCTGAGTCTTGCGAGGAGGGTGAGGTTGTCGCCTGCATCAAGGCTGAGATGGAGAACCTCGGCTATGACGAGGTCAAGGTCGACGGCCTGGGCAACGTTATGGGCTTTATGGGCGAGGGCGACAAGATTATCGCCATCGACTCTCACATCGACACCGTCGGCATCGGCAACATCGAGAACTGGGATGCCGATCCCTATGAGGGCTACGAGACCGACGAGATCATCTACGGCCGCGGCGGCTCCGACCAGGAGGGCGGCATGGCTTCTGCTACCTACGCTACCAAGATGATGAAGGACATGGGCCTCATCCCCGAGGGCTACAAGATCATGGTCGTCGGCACCGTCCAGGAAGAGGACTGCGACGGCATGTGCTGGCAGTACATCTACAACAAGGACGGCATTAAGCCCGAGTTCGTCATTTCCACCGAGCCCACCGACGGTGGCATCTATCGCGGTCACCGCGGCCGCATGGAGATCCGCGTCGACGTTCACGGCACCTCCTGCCACGGCTCCGCTCCCGACCGCGGCGACAACGCCATCTACAAGATGGCCGACATCATCGCCGACGTCCGCGCCCTCAACAACAACGGCTGCGACGAGTCGACCGACATCAAGGGCCTCGTCAAGATGCTCGACCCCAAGTACAACCCCGAGCACTTCGAGGATGCCCGCTTCCTGGGCCGCGGCACCTGCACCGTCAGCCAGATCTTCTACACCAGCCCCAGCCGCTGCGCTGTCGCTGACTCCTGCGCCATCTCCATAGACCGTCGCATGACCGCTGGTGAGACGTGGGAGTCCTGCCTGGACGAGATCCGCAACCTGCCGGCCGCCAAGAAGTACGGCGACGACGTGAAGGTCTCCATGTACATGTACGATCGTCCGTCCTGGACCGGCGAGGTCTACGAGACCGAGGCTTACTTCCCCACGTGGATCAACAAGGAGACCGCTCCGCACGTCAAGGCCCTCGTCGACGCCCACAAGGCCATGTTCGGTGACGAGCGCATCGGCTGCGAGCCCAGCATGGACAAGCGCACCGGTCGTCCGCTGTGCGACAAGTGGACCTTCTCCACGAACTGCGTCTCCATCCAGGGCCGCTACGGCATCCCCTGCGTGGGCTTTGGCCCGGGTGCCGAGTCTCAGGCTCACGCTCCCAACGAGGTCACCTACAAGGACGACCTGGTCACCGCTGCCGCCATGTATGTGGCTGCCCTGAACCTCTACGATCCGAGCCAGGCCGATGGCGACGCCACCGTGTTCCGCGCCGGTCTGACCAACAACAAGATCGACTAGTCCCATTCCTCGATCTTGTTGAGCCGGGGGCCGCTCGTGTCCCCGGCACCCCCTGTTGACTTGGGGCCCGCGGTCGTTATCTCCCATGCTTCCTCAACGGTAGCGGGTCCTCGTCATAGCGCTTTGCATGTTCTGGCCACACGCGCATGCCGGAGCGCATCTACTCATTGCGATCGTTTCACCTTTAGAAAGGACATTTCCATGGACGCCAAGTTTACCGAGCTCGTCGAGCAGCTGAACGGCCTCGATTTTAAGGGTATGTACGGCAGCGACTTCCTGCACACCTGGGACAAGACCACCGATGAGCTCAAGGCTCTCTACATCGTCGCCGACGCCCTGCGCGAGCTGCGTGAGAACAACGTTTCGTCCAAGATCTTCGATTCGGGCCTGGTCGTCTCGCTGTTCCGCGACAACTCCACCCGTACGCGTTTCTCTTTCTCTAAGGCCGCCAACCTGCTCGGCCTTGAGCTGCAGGACCTGGACGAGAAGAAGTCCCAGATCGCTCACGGCGAGACCGTCCGCGAGACCGCTACCATGATTTCCTTCATGGCCGACGTCATCGGCATCCGCGACGACATGTACATCGGCAAGGGCGACGCCTACATGGCCGAGGTCTCCGAGTCTGTCCAGCAGGCTTACGAGGATGGCGTTCTGGATCACCGTCCCACGCTCATCTCCCTGCAGTCCGACTCCGATCACCCCACGCAGTCCTCTGCCGACATGCTCTACCTCATCAACGAGTTTGGCGGCCTTGAGAACCTCAAGGGCAAGAAGGTTGCCGTTACCTGGGCCTATTCGCCCTCTTATGGCAAGCCGCTGTCCTGCCCGCAGTCGCTGATCAGCCTGCTGCCCCGCTTTGGCATGGACGTCACCCTGGCCCACCCCGAGGGCTACGACCTCATGCCCGAGGTCGTCGAGCGCGCCAAGAGCTATGCCGCCGAGTCCGGCACCACCTTTAAGCAGGTCAACACCATGGCCGAGGCCTTCGAGGGCGCCGACATCGTGATCCCCAAGAGCTGGGCTCCGTTTGCCGCCATGGAGAAGCGTACCAACCTGTACGCCGAGGGCGACGACGCCGGCATCGCAGCGCTCGAGAAGGAGCTGCTCGCTCAGAACGCCACCCATCAGGACTGGTGCTCCACGACCGAGCTCATGGAGAAGACTGCCAACGGCCAGGACACCATCTTTATGCACCCGCTGCCCGCCGACATCTCCGGTGTCTCCTGCGAGCACGGCGAGGTCAACGCCGACGTCTTCGACATGCACCGCGTGGGCATGTACAAGGAGGCCAGCTACAAGCCGTACGCCATCGCTGCCATGATGTTCCTGCAGAAGGTTGCCGATCCCGCCGCTACCCTCAAGGCCCTCGACGAGCGCAACACCGCCCGTTGGTTCCAGGCCTAAAGCTGGGCTGAGAAATGGCTAAGCGTATTGTTGTCGCCTTGGGCGGAAACGCCCTCGGCGCCAACCTTCCCGAGCAGATGGAGGCCGTCAAGACGACTTCCAAGGCTATCGTCGACCTGATCGAGGAGGGCAACGAGGTCGTCGTCGTGCACGGCAACGGTCCCCAGGTGGGCATGATCGCCAACGCGATGGCTGAGCTCACGCGCTCTAATCCTCAGAAGTACGTTCCCTGCCCCTTGTCCGTTTGCGGCGCCATGAGCCAGGGCTACATTGGCTATGACCTGCAAAATGCGCTGCGCGAGGAAATGCTCGACCGCAATATCGACAAGGGTGTCGCCACCGTGCTCACCCAGGTCGAGGTTGCGGCAGACGACCCGGCCTTTGCCGACCCGGTCAAGCCGATCGGTCCGTGGATGAGCGAGGCCGAGGCCAAGGAGCTGGAGGCCGATCGCGGCTATCAGTTCATCCACGACGAGAAGC
>USKV01000214.1 GCA_900555355.1 uncultured Collinsella sp. | reverse complement strand
GAGCATGGCCAAAACGATGACGATAAAGCCGAGCAGGGGATTGTCGTTCATAGGGTCCTCCTATTTTCCGAGCGGGGAGAATTCGTCGACGATGAGGTCGAGGCATTGTGGAAGCGCGCGGGCTCCAAAGACGCCCGAATTGCTGGAGATAATCTCGCCATCGAACTGCATGCCCAGCGACGGGGTGCAGGTGATCTTGGCTTCCTTGGTCTGGATGATCTTGAACTGCGGGCGCCCGAGTACCTTGCCGGCGGGGTCAAGCGCAGCGGTGATCACGGTAGGCAGCAGCTGCACGTTGCGCACGGGTTCGATGACCGCAATGTCGACCATGCCATCGTTCATGCGGCAGTCGGGGAACAGGTTGATGTCGTTTTGGATGACCGAGGTGTTGCCGGCCATGCAGCAGATGCCGTCGAGCTCCTCGACAATGCCGTCATGCTCAATCGTAAAGTGCGCTACCGTAGGGTTGGGCGTGGCGAGCGCAGAGAGGAAGTAGGCGATCTCGCCGATGTCGTTTTTTGTGGGGGCGGCCTTCATCATGATCTCGGCGTCGAAGCCCGAGCCGGCGATGATGATAAAGCCGTGGCGCTTCTCGTTGCCGTTCTCGTCGAGCCAAAAGAGCTCGCCCATGTCGACTTTGACCGTGCGACCGGCGCGGCAAGCCTTGGCAAGCGCCGCTGCCTCGGGGGCATTGCCAATGTTGTTGAAGAACAGGCAGGCCGTGCCGGAGGGGAAGACGAGCGTGGGGACACCGCATCCGCGCATCTGATCGAGCACGTTGGAGACAGTGCCGTCGCCGCCCGAAACGACCACGCGGTCAAACTCACGCACGTCTGCCACGGCGTCCTCGGGTTCCATGCCATCGCCGATAAAACGCATCACGACCTCGTCGCCGCCCTGCGCGAGGGCGTGCGTGAATGCGTAGATTTCATCTGAGCTGGGGCCCGATGCCGGGTTGTGGATGATAAGGCAGCGCATACTTACGTTCCCGTTCTGTGACTAACCGAGTATAGTTGTAAGGCAATGCCGATATCCTACCCGTGTTTTTCGGGCCTAACCTTATTCGATGGGTTGATATGTACATTTCCACACATCAGGCTCTGCTCGACTTTTGCCAACGCGCCCGCGAGTTCGACGCGATTGCCGTCGATACCGAGTTTTTGCGCGAGCGCACGTTCCACCCGCGCCTGTGCTTGGTCCAGATTGCCACCCCTGCCGAGAGCGTCGCGGTCGATCCTCTGGTGATCGACGACCTATCGCCGCTGGCCGAGCTTATGGGCGATGAGAGCGTGACCAAGGTGTTTCACGCTTGCTCGCAGGATATGGAGGTTATGCTCCATACCGTGGGCGTGCTGCCGCGTCCCATTTTTGACACGCAGGTGGCCGCCGCCTTTTTGGGCGAGCGCCAGCAGATTTCCTACGGCGCGCTCGTGCAGACGTTTTGCGGCGTTTCGTTGCCTAAGACCGAGTCACTGACCGACTGGTCGCGCCGCCCGTTGACTGATAAGCAGATCGAGTACGCGATCGATGACGTCAAGTACCTGATCGTCGCCTATACCGAGATGATGAGCCGCCTGCGCGAGCTGGGCCGCGTGGACTGGGTGCTCGACGAGTTGCGTCCTCTGGCCGATGAGTCGCACTACCGTGCCGATCGCCACGAGGCGTTCCGCAAGGTCAAGCGCATCAATTCGTGCAGCCGTCACCAGCTGGGGATCGCGCGCGAGCTCGCCGCCTGGCGCGAGGACCGCGCCGAGCGGCGCAACATCCCTCGCAAGTGGGTTATGTCCGACGATACGCTGTTGGCCCTGGTTAAACGTAATCCCGTGCGTGTTGAGGAGTTCCGCAGCATCCGCGGCACCGATCAGCTGGGGGAGCGCGACGTGGACGGCGCGCTCATGGCCATTAAGCGCGGCGCGAGCTGCCCGCACGATCGCCTGCCGCTCATGGTGCGCGGGCACCGTCAGATTTCGCCGGAGTTGGAGAGCGTGACGGACCTGATGTACGCGCTCATCCGCCTGGTTGCCGAGCGCTCGGGCGTGGCGACTTCGGTCATTGCCTCGCGCGATGACCTGGCCGACTATATTGAGCATCCCGAGCAGAGCCCCTTGCGCGAAGGCTGGCGCTTTGAGCTTGTGGGCTCGCGCCTGGACGATCTGCTTTCCGGCAATATGGGGTTGACGGTGAAGGACGGAAAAATCGAATTGCTGTAAGGAAGCCTAGCCGTTTGAGTGGGTAAAATGCCTCCAACGTGTAACTCGATTCGGAGGAATTCGCATGCCTTATTACTATGGATACGGCTTTGGCATCGACCCGCTGTACCTGCTGGTTGTTCTTGTCTGCACGGTGCTTGGCCTTGCCGCACAGAACTATATCAACTCGACGTACAAGACGTGGTCCAAGGTGCGCTCGGACGGCGATACGGGTGCCACGGTCGCTCGCCGCATGCTCAATGCCAACGGTTGTAGCGCCGTGGGCATCAAGGGCGTTGCCGGCGAGCTCACCGATCATTACAACCCGCAGGACAACAACCTGTATCTGTCGGATGCCAACCGTTCGGGCGGGTCGGTCGCAAGCGTTGCCGTCGCCTGTCACGAGGCGGGCCATGCCGCCCAGCGCCAAAGCGGCTATGCCATGATGAAGGTACGCACCGCTTTGGTCCCCGTCGTCAACTTTACCCAGAACACCTGGACCATCGTGTTACTCTTGGGCCTGTTTATGAACATTGCCGGGCTCACGACCCTCGCGTTGATCTTCTTCTCGTTTAGTGTGCTGTTCCAACTCGTTACGTTGCCTGTCGAGATTGACGCCAGCCGACGTGCTGTGGCGTACATCGAGCAGTCGGGCATGAGCTCCAAGCAGGTCAACGGCGCCAAGAAGGTATTGACGGCAGCCGCGCTTACCTATGTGGCTGCAGCGCTCACTTCGATCATTCAGTTGCTCTACCTTATGGCTCGCTACAACAGAAACTCCAACCGATAACAAATGGGACAGGCAGGCGCCGCGGGGATTCGTGTCCTCGCGGCGCTGTACTATGTGTTGGACTTAATTTCGCACGGGGCCGGAGCCTCTGTGCTCGATAACGAAAGGAGGCTGCGTGGCAGGCTGGAACCTAACCGGTAATGCCGTTTCCGCCGAGTTCGACGGTTCGGACGAGCAAGAGCGCAAGGAGCTCAGCGTGAGCCAGGCGGTGGAGATCGCCGCCGGTGCGCTCGATGCCATTCCGCAGCTGAGCGTCTTGGGCGAGGTCACGGGTTTTCGTGGTCCCAATGCCCGAAGCGGCCACTGCTACTTCCAAATCAAGGACGACTCGGCGG
>USKV01000213.1 GCA_900555355.1 uncultured Collinsella sp. | reverse complement strand
GATTTACCCGCCGTAGCAGGATAATCGCCATACTCCAAAGCTCGGTCGGGTGACAGAAGCGAGCCGTAGGTCTTAGCCGAAGTGTCAATCAAAAAATGCGACGCCTGAACCTTAACCAGGTATTTGTTTTTCCTTCCCGCAGCGCACGCGAGCGGCTCACGCGAAAGGAAGAGATACGGCCCGCCCTCGTTACCGATATAGGTGCCCATATTGCCCAGGCTACCCACACCGCTATACGTCGCCTCAATGGAGAACACGAAGGTGTCGCCCATATACACGGCCTCGAAAGGCGAAACCGACGAAGGAAGCACCAGCTGAGCTCGCTTCGTGTTGTTGCCTTCAGTCAGGTCGATCGCCGTCATACCGTAATAGACGCCCTCATCATTGTGCACGCGGGGCGAGATGGTCAGGATGCCGTCGCTCACACGCGGGGCGGATGCGAAGCGACCCGTCGACTTCCAAATAACCTCAGGCTTGGACTCGCTGGGCGACTGACGGTAGCAGTACGAATCGTTACTCGTCTTGGTGCCGCCGGACGAAGGCATCTTATACCAGATGACCGACGACCCATACGCTGTGAAGAGCGGCGGATCGTAGTTTTCGCCACCGCGGTCGAGCTCGACAGCGTTGCCGGTAAGGGAGGAGCCTGCAAGGTTTTGCGCATAGAGTTTCCAGGACGCATTGGCAAAGTTCATCTCGACCCACGCGAACACGCCATCACCCGCGCGAACGTCGTAAAACGCATAACCGGTTCCCTCAATGGGATCCTCGATAAGTGTGGTAAGCGAGCCATCGCCCAGGTTGAGCACACCAAGCGTATTGGCATGCAGGGCAGAAGCAGGCGCCATCATCGCGGCAGCGTAGTCGCCATCGCAGTAGTACAGCAGCGTGCCCAGCGGCAGCGTCCACGAGGCTGCGGGCTCAAGACCGATATCGACAGCCTCGTACTCATCAGTGATCGAGACAATCTTCGAATCGTCCTTGATAACCTGCGGCTCGCCAGCGGCGTCATCACTCGTGCCCGTTTTTTTCGAGCAACCGGCCAGTACGGCAGCAGCACCGGTAGCGGCGCCACCCAGCACAAAACCTCGACGCGTTATTCCATTCTTAAAGCGATCAGCGATGCTCATTAGGCGATCTCTGCGCGAGCGGCCTCGATAGCGCGCGTAAGCTGATCGGCGCAAGAGGTCTTTTTCATACCGCAGGTATTACCGGCGAGAACCTCGATTACGCGATCGGCAGGAGCACCCTCGACCAGCTTGGAGATTGCCTTGAGATTGCCGTCGCAGCCACCGGTAAACTCAACGCCTATCACCTTGTTGCCGTCATCGGAAAGGTCAAGGTGAATATTGCGAGCACACACGCCTTGAGGCTTGTAATCAAACGAAATCATGCGATCCCCTCTCAGAATGTTATTCGAGACGACTATTATCCCCGTCTTTCCCTAAATGCAACGAGGCGCTTTGCCGGCAACACACATTACCAGCAAAGCGCCCTAAAAAGCTAACGTTATGCCCGAACCTACTCGAAGCTCAGCTGCTCCAGACGATCAAAGACTGTGTCGATACGAGTGAGGAAGTCCCATGGATCAAAGATCTCGTCGAGCTTCTCCTGGCTGACGGTGCAGCGCGGGTCGGCCTCGAGACGTTCCTTAAAGGTGGGGCCGGAGACACAATCCTGTACCTCGTGCCAGGTTGCCATGGCGTTTTCCTGCACGATAGCGTAGGCGTCCTCGCGGGTGATGCCCGTATCGACGAGGGCCAGCAGCACCTTGGAGGAGAAGATGAGGCCGCGGGTCTTGTTGAGGTTGGCCATCATGCGGGCAGGGTACAGCTGCAGGCCGTCGATAACGCGAATGAGGCACTGGAACATGTGGTCGAGGGCGATGAAGCTGTCGGCCTGGGCGACGCGCTCGGCAGAGGAGTGCGAAATGTCACGCTCGTGCCACAGGGCGACGTTGTCGAAGGCAACCTGCGCGTTGGCCTTCACGACGCGCGACAGGCCGCAGACCTTCTCCATGGTGATGGGGTTGCGCTTGTGCGGCATGGCGGAGCTGCCCTTTTGACCCTTACGGAACGGTTCCTCGGCCTCGAGTGTATCGGTCTTCTGCAGATTGCGGACCTCGGTCGCGATGCGCTCGCAGGTGGCCGCTGTGGTGGCAAGCACGCCGGCAAGGTAGGCATGGTGATCGCGGCTGATGACCTGCGTGGACAGCGGATCGTGGACCAGGCCCAGGTGCTCGCAAACGTACTCCTCGACGAACGGCTCGATGGAGCTGTAGGTGCCGACAGCGCCCGAGATGGCACCAAAGGCAACATTCTTGCGGGCGTCCTCAAGACGGTCCAGATCGCGCTTGAGCTCCCAGGCCCAAGAGCCAAACTTCATACCGAAGGTCATCGGCTCGGCATGGATGCCGTGGGTGCGGCCGGCGCAGAGCGTATTGCGCTCCTCGAAGGCACGGCGCTTGCAGATCACGCCGAGCTTCTTGACGTCCTCGATAATCAGGTCACACGCCTGAGTAAGCTGATAGCACAGAGCCGTATCACCCAGGTCGGAGCTGGTCATACCGTAGTGAACCCAGCGGCTAGGCTTGGGCTCGCCCTCGGGAACATCGGCGTCGATATATTCCTTCATGTTGGTCAGGAAGGCAATGACGTCGTGGCGCGTGACTTCCTCGATCTCATCGACCTTCGCCTTCTCAAAGTTGGCATGGTCGCGGATCCACTGGGCCTCGTCTTTGGAAATACCGATCTTGCCGAGCTCCGCCTGGGCCTCGCAGGCCAGAACCTCGATTTCCTGCCAAATGGCGTACTTGTTCTCGAGGGAGAAGATGTGTCCCATCTCCGGGCGGGTATAGCGATCGATCATAGCGGCTCCTTTTTGGTTATTGGCACGTTGGTCGTAACCCAACCATTGTACCGTGCGCGGGTGCGAGTATGAGCAGTAGGCATTAACCTAACATTTTGAAACAGGAGCGGCCATGGGGACGTCCGCGTATTTGCTTCGCAAATCCGCACCGGCTGCGGGCGGCATGCCACGGTCGGCGCGCATGCACGGGCAAAGCGGGTTGAATCCGATGTTCCCGAGGCCTCCCATGGTCGATGGAGCGGGCAACGGGACGTCCGCGTATTTGCTTCGCAAATCCGCACCGGCTTCAGGCGCCTTCCGGCGCCTTCGCCTGCTCGCTACAAACGCTTCGCGTTTGCTTAACGCTCGCACCCTGGCGGGTTCGAGTCCCGGCACTTTATTGAAAAAGGCACGGTAACGAAACGTTACCGTGCCTGAAATTCGAATGGAGCGGGCAACGGGACTCGAACCCGCGAGTG
>USKV01000212.1 GCA_900555355.1 uncultured Collinsella sp. | reverse complement strand
GGCTCCGGTGGGCTCCGCGGTCCTCAAAACCGTTGCGAGGCGTGCAAAACGTCTTGGATGTGTTCTATTCACATACGTTCCCGCCATACGCTACCAGCGCTTTTGTGCTCGCGGTCTTGCTGCGTGCCGCAAAGGCGCTGTTTTGTTTTTGCACGAGCTTTTCGTAGCGCTGCTATTTCGGTGGCTGTATTTAGCTTCGTGCACCGGGTTTCGAGCATGCCGATGGAGGTGTTTTGCCGTATGACTACCGTAAGACGTGCCGATCTTTCTTGTGTCGTCCAAGCGGGTGGGCTGTCCTCGCGCATGGGCTGTGATAAGGCTCGCATGGCGTTTTGCGGCGAGCCGCTTATCGAACGCGTGCTGGGTCGGCTGGCGCCAGTTGCCGGCGAGTTGGTCGTGACGACGTCGCGCCCTTGCGAGCTTGCCTACCTTGAGGAGCTTATGTTTGATGGCCTGCGCCCCCGCGTGGTAATGGACGTCGACGGTCCCGCCGGTGCCATGCGCGGCATCGCGAGCTCGTTGGCCGCGGCTCGATTGCCGCTCGTGGCGATCGTCGCCTGCGATATGCCGTTTGTCTCGCCGGAACTCATCGGCGCGCTTGCCGATCGTGCTGAGGCCGAGGCGCTCGACGTGTGCGTGCCGCGCGAGGAGCGGGGGATTGAGCCGCTTTGCGCCGTCTGGCGCCGTGACGCGTGTGCGCCGGTCGCCCATGAGCTGCTCGCCTGCGACCGCCAGCGCATTCGCTGCCTGATCAATCGAGTTCAGGCTGGTTATATGGATGAGCCGCAGATCGTTAAGGTCGCCGGCTCGACGCTCTGCTTCGAGAACGTCAATACGCCCGAGGAGTTTGCGGCGGCCGAGTTACTCGCCTAGACGATTGGAGTTGCCATGTCTCACGATATTTGCCCCGACACGGGGGAGCCTTGCACTTGCGATGGTTCCGAGCCCTGTACCTGCGGCTGCGGTGGCTGTGGATATACTGCGGAAGAGGAAGCGGCCGCTGCGGCGTATCGTGAGGCACACCGCGAAGGCCCGTCCGGCGATGCCCTCGACCACGAGCGCAAGATCATCGTGTCGTTCGACAGCACTTTCGATGTGATGGAATGCGAGCAGCTGTGCCTTGCCGCCGGTGTGCCTGGGCGCATCATGCCATTGCCGGGCTCCATTACTGCCGGCTGTGGGCTTTGCTGGGCCATGCCGTTCTCCGGCGATGCCCTCGCCGCCTTCCGCGCTGCCACCGAAGGCCGCATAACCCCCGCCGACTACCATCAGCTCGTCCTCTAACCACCAACACCACCACATTGGGGACAGGCACCTTTGTGGTGGTTTGGAACACGTGGACGAAACAGGTTTGAAACACGGGTTTTGCACGTCAGGCACTCAAAAACGCTTCTACCTGCATCGTAATCAAAACGAAACATCTGCTCGTCGGCTTATGCGAAACTTTGCTGCAACAGTGCGATATTATCCATACTCGATAAAGCTCGCGGCGCATGGTACGCCGCGAACGACACCTTTCTTTTCCATCAATTGGAGGAAGCATGAGCTATACGCAGAAAGTTCTCGACGAGCTCAAGGCCCGCTATCCCGAGCAGCCTGAGTTCATCCAGGCCGCGACCGAGATCCTCGGCACCATCCAGCCGGCGCTCGACGCCCACCCCGAGTATGAGGAGGCCGCCCTGCTGGAGCGCCTCGTCGAGCCCGAGCGCATCGTCATGTTCCGTGTTCCCTGGGTCGACGACCAGGGTAAGGTTCAGGTCAACCGCGGCTATCGCGTCGAGTTCAACTCTGCCATTGGACCCTACAAGGGCGGCCTGCGCTTTAACCCGACGGTCACCCTGGGCATGCTCAAGTTCCTGGGCCTGGAGCAGATCCTCAAGAACAGCCTGACCACCCTTCCCATGGGCGGCGGCAAGGGCGGCTCCGACTTTGACCCCAAGGGCAAGTCCAACAACGAGATCATGCACTTCTGCCAGTCCTTCATGACCGAGCTCTATCGCCACATCGGCCCCAACACCGACGTTCCTGCCGGCGACCTGGGCGTTGGCGGCCGCGAGGTTGCCTACCTGTTTGGTCAGTACAAGCGCCTGACCAACGAGTGGACCGGCGTCCTCACCGGCAAGGGCCTCTCCTTTGGCGGCTCGCTCGCCCGTACCGAGGCCACCGGCTACGGTCTGGCCTACTTTGTGGACGAGTACCTCAAGAGCCGCGGCGACTCCTTCGAGGGCAAGAACGTCGTCGTCCACGGCTCCGGCAACGTCGCTATCTACGCCGTCCAGAAGGTCTCCCAGCTCGGCGGCAAGGTGCTGGCCTGCTCCGATACTCACGGCTGGGTCGAGGATCCCGACGGCATCGACTACACTGTGCTCGAGCACGTCTACAACAAGAAGCGCTCCGGCCACGACAAGGGCGTTACGCTCGCTATGTACGTTGACGAGAAGCCCAACGCCGTGTGGCACGAGGGCGACGGCCGTGGCGTTTGGCAGCTGCCCTGCGACATCGCGCTGCCCTGCGCTCGCGAGAACACGCTGCTGCTCGAGGACGCCCAGGCGCTCGTCGCCAACGGCTGCAAGGTGGTCGGCGAGGGCGCGAACATGCCCACGACCATCGAGGCCACGACTTACTTCCAGGAGAACGGCGTCGCCTTTATGCCCGGTAAGGCTGCCAACGCCGGCGGCGTGCTCGTGTCCGGCCTGGAGATGAGCCAGAACGCCGAGCATCTGTCCTGGACTTTCGAGGAGGTCGACGGCAAGCTCGAGCAGCTCATGCGTGGCATGTTCCACAACGTGGACGACACCGCCAAGGAGTACGGCCAGGAGGGCAACTTTGTCATGGGCGCCAACATCGCCGGCTTCCTGAAGGTCGCCGACGCCATGCTCGCCCAGGGCGTCTGCTAAATCTTCGCTCGACATAGCATGTGATGAGGCTCCCAGCTATCCGGCTGGGAGCCTTTTTCTATGGCGGCGAGGGCTGTGCGCCCTCGTTTGGTACACTTAGGGGTACTGGACAAGTAAAGAGATGGGGGAGAACGTGCTCAAGTTCGGTACCTATGTCCGTGTTGGAAGCGCGGCCGAAGCCTATGAGCTCTTACAGAAGAACCGCAACAACAAGATTGTGGGCGGCGGCATCTGGATGCGCCTGGGTTCGCGTCGCGTGGCGACGGCGATTGACCTTTCGGCCTGCGGACTCGATCAGATCGAGGAGACCGAGACCGAGTTTCGCATCGGTGCCATGTGCACCCTGCGCCAGCTCGAGCGCCATGCCGAGCTCAACGCGCTTGTCAACCATGTCTTTGAGTTCGCCGTCCACGATATCGTGGGCGTGCAGCTGCGCAACACCGCCACGGTGGGCGGCAGCATCTACGGTCGCTTTGGTTTCTCGGACGTGCT
>USKV01000211.1 GCA_900555355.1 uncultured Collinsella sp. | reverse complement strand
CCCGCAGGCGCGTTTGCCGAGGCCCTCAACACCGATAGCACTTTTGTGCAGACGGATAACGGCCAAGCGGACGACGCCGCTTCCGCCGATTCGGCTGACGCCCAAACGTCAGACTCTGCTTCCGCCGACCCCGCGCCCGATGCCGGCGCTGCCGACCCCGCAGCGCTCGAGGCCTGTGACACCCCTACGCCCCCGGCCTCCGAGATTGCATCGGCGGCGGGCCTGACGGGCGCCGGACAGACCGAGAGCACACCTGCGGGTACGCTTGCCACCGATCTTGTCGAGGGCAAGGAGCTCGCCGAGCAGCAAAAACAAGAGGAGGCTTCCGGCACCGAGGCGACCTGGAACGAGGAACTTGAACTCTGGGCAACCTCGAAGGGCGCCACGGGCGTAAAGGGCGAATACGATGATGGCTACGTGGCCGGCGAGCAGACTCCCGCGCAGTACTACTTCTCGATTGATAGCCTCACCAACGAAATTTCTATCGAGTATGGCGACGCAGGCATTACCGCGTTGGAGGTGCCCTCGACCATCGACGGCAAAAATGTCGTGAGTCTTAAGGGCATGGGAAACGTTGCGCTCACGTCAATTACGTTTGCCCCCGATTCGCATATCCGCTCTGTGGGCGGTTTGGGCGGCAGCAGCATCAAGGAAATCGCACTGCCCGATTCGGTTGAGGAGCTGAGCTGGAATGCGTTTACCGGAAGCAAGACACTTCAGACGGTGACCTGGCCCAACAACGCGGCCTTTACCACGATTCCCGAGCAGGCCTTTGAGGGCTGCGAACAACTTGACGACAATGTGGTGGCAACGCTGCCGCCTTCGGTTAAGACTATCGACTATCGTGCCTTCGCCAATTGCGGCGTGCCGCAGTTCTATGTCTCGGACACAACGGTACTCACCTTTACGCAGATCAACGTGCCGGGCACGGTGGAGCGGATTGAGCGCTATGCCTTTGACGGGTGCTCGCATGTGTCGTCGGTGACGATCGGCGATGGTGTCAAATCTATCGGGGCGCTCGCGTTCGCCTCTCTTGATCCTGCGATTGCCGGCAAAGAGATTGTGCTACCCAAAAGCGTGGAAATGATAGAGTGGGGAGCTTTTGAGAACACGAGATACGGAAACGAGACGAACCATAATGCCGTTGCCCTGCGCGTGATGAACCCCGATCTTCAGTTTGGTGAGGCGGGCTATCCGGGCGACTATAATGAGCGCGTGACAATCGATGGCGTAACGTATGCGATTCCCTTTGGTGAAGGCCAGACCATCTATGCCTATGCGACCGATTCGGCTGGCAACCCCTCGATGGTCAAAAAGCTTGCCGATGCCGTGGCCGATCGCAAGGACTCCGTCGATTCCTCGAAGCCTGCCTACACGTTTGAGTGGATGGGCGAGGCGGCCCAGGTGACGGGCAAACTTCCCCAGAGCGCGACGGCTACACTCGCGCAGGCGGGGCAGTCCACGCCGCTGGCGGTTGGCGATGACGGCAGCTTTGCAGCGGACGCTCTCTCCAAGACAGCAGCCACCCTGCGCATTTCGCTCAGCGGTTACTATGACATGGTGCTGGCGCGCCCGGGTGACCAGATGACGGGCACATGGAATATCGGAGAGATTAAGGCGGAGGACTTTACCAAGATTCCGGCCTCGCGCGCGATTGAGCTCAACGTGGGCTATCTTGAACCGATTGTGGGCCAGGATAAGACCGAACGCATTGAGCTCGATAGTCTCGATAACATCAATCTGACGGTGAAGAGCGGTGGCAAGATGCTTAAGCCTGCCAAGGGTGACAAAGAAAACGACTTCCGTATCCAGGGCACAGCACTCGTGGTGTCGCAGGCCATTGCCGACGCGGACCAGGATCTGGAGATAACGCTCGAGCCCAAAGACAGCCTCAGGCTGGGTGGGGCGACGGCGACGGTGAAGCCTTCGGCCGGCAAGGTCGATATCGACTTGAAGCCTTGGGGTACGGCGACGGTCACGACCAAGGGCGACTACCAGGGAGCCAACCGCGTGCTGGTGTTCCGTACGTCCGACGGCAAGCTGGTCGCCGACGGTGTCACCTATTTGATGGGTTACGAAGACGATGACACCACGCCTATCATGAAGGCCGAGACGCCGCGCCTTAAGGCCGGTTCGTACACCATCGTCGCCTTTAACAAGACGAGCTACGACATCCAAGCGACGAGCTATTCCACGTTTAGCCGCCTAGGGCTGACCGTGGGTAAGCATATCGCGCAAAAGCAGGTGAAGATTGAGGACGGCAAACAGCTCGACGTGACGCTCGACGTCCCCACGTTTGACGTGGAGACGTATCGTGCCGAGCGTGGGCTGACGGCGGGCTCGGTTATCGCTGATTCGTCCGCGGTCGTTGGCGCGGAGACCGAGCTGCGCATTCATTACGAGCTCAAGGACAGCCAGGCTGCCAAGATTGAGATTCCTCTGGCCAAGGATGCCGTCGAGGATGTGTCCGCAGGCGCTCGCGAAGCCGGCGCCAGCTCCGATGCCATGTGGGCTGCCACAACTTGGGAGGGCGACAACCTCGTTCTCGATATGAAGAAGAGTGCGGGCGCCGATGTGTTTGTGCGCTTTAAGCCTAAGGCCGCGGGCATCTATGCCGTCTCGCCGCTTATTACGCTGGGCGAGGTGACATTGCCGCTGGGAAGCACCACACTCGAGGTTAGCGGATCGCGCATCGAGGTCGACAACACCGACGTTCACAGCCTGCTGGGCAATGTGGCCTACGTTTATGCAGCGCCGGGCAAGAGCGTGCAGCTCACCGTGGGGACGGGCTCGTCGGCTGCAAAGTACACCGGCAAGACCAATAAACTCGGCCGTGCCAAGATTGAATGCGAACTGCCGCAGGATACGCTTGCCGCCGAGCGTGTGACGCTCGAAGCGCGCGTGGGCTCGACCGATGTCGCCGCCGCTGCCGCAGAGGTGACGGCTCGCAATTATGTGCGCTATGTTCCGGGTGCTTCGGTCTGGAACTTTGATGTGACGTATCGTGGCGGTGCGCAAAACTTGGTCAAGGACGGCAAGGACACCGGCAAGAGCCTGTGGACCTTCCATCATCTGCCACAAAAGAAGAACGCCTACTGGACCTTTGACATCACGCTCGAGGTGGGAAACGAAGAGGCCGCCGACACGCTCGACCTGTACGTGGACTGCGTGGATGGCAAGACGGTGACGATTCCTCTGACTCAAAAGTCGCGCGAGGGCACCCGTGTGCGCTATGTGGCGGAGTATGTGGACGAGGGATATCTCAAGCTGCTCGACGAGTTTAACAAGGCGAATGACTCGACCTATGTGAACTGCGGCAACTTTGAGCAGATCTTTATGCCGCAGACCTACCGCATCTCCAATGCTCAGCTTATGACCATGCTGAGTTTTGACGCC